>NZ_JBJDRL010000046.1:0-32095 GCF_044987475.1 Microbacterium sp. ZW CA_36 | reverse complement strand
GGCGACGCCAAGGCCTACGGCGTCCACGGCTTCGACTTCTACACCCGCGAGAAAGCCATCACCAGCCGCTGGCTCGACCCCGCCCACCACGGCGGCATCAACCTCGGCTTCCCCCAGAACAACTGACCTCGGCATCCGTCCATACGATCGATTCACGAGAGCACGAGATGAGCACTACGGACCAGCGCTGGTTCCACCGCCGCGGCGACCTCGCCCGGGAGGGGTGGGAGAGCGTCGTGGACGCATCGATTGCCGGATGGCAGCACACCGGCATCCGTGTCGCCGAGATCGCAGAGGGACAGTCGCTGACGCTCGACGACCGGGGTGTGGAGCGGATCGTCGTCCCGCTCGCCGGATCGTTCAGTGTGCTGCACCGCCACGACCCGGGGGAGTGGGAGACCCGACTGCGCGGCCGGCGCTCCGTGTTCGACGGCCCGACGGACGTGCTGTACCTCCCGACGGGAACGACGGCGGAGATCCGCGGCCGCGGGCGCGTGGCGATCGCCGAGGCGCCGACGACCGAGGCGCGGCACTGGCAGTACGTCCCGCCATCCGACACCTTCGTCGAACTGCGGGGGGCCGGGCGCTCGAGCCGCCAGGTGCACAACTTCGGCACCCCGCGCGCCATCGACGCTGCCCGTCTCATCGTGTGCGAGGTGATCACGCCGGCTGAGAACTGGTCGTCGTACCCGCCGCACAAGCACGACGAGCACGTGCCCGGTCACGAGTCGCGCCTCGAGGAGATCTACTACTTCGAGACGGCGCCGGTGGCGGGGGCGCCGTCGGCGGCGGATGCCGCTTTCGGCATGTTCAGCACCTACTCCTCGCCCGCGGGTGAGATCGACATCAACGCGATGGTGCGCACCGGCGACATTGCGCTCGTGCCCTTCGGATACCACGGACCTGCTGTGGCGGCTCCGGGCTACGACCTGTATTACCTCAACGTGATGGCCGGCCCCGATCCCGAGCGCGAGTGGCTGATCAGCGACGATCCCGCGCACGCCTGGGTGCGCGACACCTGGACCGGGCAGAGAATCGACGAGCGGCTGCCGTTCACCGAGCGAAAGGAGGGTCGCAGCTGATGGGCGCGACGAAACGGATGACGGTCAGCCAGGCGCTCGTGGAGTTCCTGGCCCACCAGTGGACCGTCGACGGCGAGATCCGCGAGCGCACGATCCCCGGCATGTTCGGCATCTTCGGGCACGGCAATGTCGCGGGCATCGGCCAGGCGCTCAAGCAGCTGAACGTCGAGGATCCCTCCCTGATGCCGTACCACCAGGCCCGCAACGAGCAGGCGATGGTGCACCAGGCCGTCGGCTACGCGCGCATGCACCGGCGACGCGGAACGTACGCGTCGGCCGCCTCGGTGGGTCCGGGCGCGGCGAACATGCTGACCGCCGCCGCCCTCGCGACAGCCAATCGCCTCCCGGCGCTGCTGCTTCCCAGCGACACCTTCGCGACCCGGGTCGCCGACCCCGTGCTGCAGCAGCTCGAGCAGCCGTGGGACATCGGCCTGACCGTGAACGACGCGTTCCGCCCGCTGTCTCGGTTCTTCGACCGCGTGCAGCGGCCCGAGCAGCTGTACTCGATCGCCCTCGCGGCGATGCGGGTGCTCACCGACCCCGTCGAGACGGGCGCCGTGACGATCGCCCTCCCCGAGGACGTGCAGGCCGAGGCGCTCGACGTGCCCGTCGAGTTCCTGCAGGACCGCGAGTGGCACCTCCGTCGTCCGCTGCCCGAGCGAGGTGCACTGGCTCGTGCCGTCGCGGCGATCCGCGGCGCGAAGAACCCCTTCATCGTCGCGGGCGGCGGCGTGATCTACGCCGGCGCCGAAGACCAGCTCCGCGCGCTCGTCGAGGCCACCGGCATCCCGGTCGGCACCACGCAGGCCGGCGGCGGCGCCCTGAACTGGGACCACCCGCAGAACCTCGGAGGGGTCGGAGCGACCGGCACGCTCGCGGCCAATCGCCTCGCCGCCGAGGCCGACGTCATCATCGGCATCGGCACGCGCTACAGCGACTTCACCACCGCGTCGCGCACCGCGTTCCAGAACCCCGATGTCGTGTTCGTCAACATCAACGTCGCCTCGTTCGACGCGTACAAGCACGGCTCGCAGCTGCCCGTGATCTCCGACGCCCGCGAGGCGCTGGCGGCGCTCGCCCTCGAGCTCGAGGGCTTCGCGGTCGCGGGCGGGTACGCCGAGCGCATCGCGCGCGAGAAGGCGGAGTGGGATGCCGCGGTCGACGCGGCGTTCGCGCCCTCGGGGCGCGCGCTGCCCGGCCAGCCCGAGATCCTCGGCGTGGTGCAGTCCGCCAGCGCCCCCGAGGATGTCGTCGTGCAGGCCGCGGGTTCGCTGCCGGGCGACCTCCATAAGCTGTGGCGCGTCCGCGACCCGCTGGGCTACCACGTCGAGTACGCGTTCTCGTGCATGGGCTACGAGATCGCGGGCGGGCTCGGGGCCAAGCGCGGGCTCCTCGCCGACGGCGACGACCGCGACGTCATCGTGATGGTCGGCGACGGGTCGTACCTCATGCTCAACACCGAGCTCGTGACCGCGGTCGCCGAGGGCATCAAGATCATCGTGGTGCTGATCCAGAACCACGGCTTCGCGTCGATCGGGCACCTCTCCGAGACGGTCGGCTCCGAGCGCTTCGGCACCTGGTACCGCGAGTACGACGGCGAGGCCCGCAACTTCCAGGGCGGGAAGGTCCTGCCCGTCGATCTCGCGATGAACGCGCGCAGCTACGGCCTCGACGTCATCGAGGTCGAGCCCGGCACCTCCGCCATCGACGACCTGAAGGCGGCCGTCGCGCAGGCGAAGGCATCCGACCGGTCCACGTTCATCCACATCAACAGCGACCCGCTGATCTACGCCCCCGACGGTGCCGGCTGGTGGGATGTGCCTGTCGCCGAGGTCTCGACGCTCGACAGCACGCAGGAGGCCCGCGACGCGTACCTGTCGCAGCAGAAGGCTCAGCGCCCGCTGCTCGGCTGAGCCGGCGGCCGCACGCTGTGGCGTCCACAGGTCGCGCGTCAGGCGATGCGGACGAGATCGGGTGAGGTGACTTCGTCGGCGAGCGCGCCGTCGTGGACGAACCGCTGGACCTCGGCCACGACGTGGTGGCCGATGCGTCGCAGCTCATTGCCCATCGACCCGGCGATGTGCGGTGTGAGCGTGGCGCCCGGAAGCGAGAACAGCGGATGGCCGGCCGGCAGCGGCTCCGGATCGGTGACGTCCAGCACCGCCCGCAGCCGATCGGCTCTGAGCTCGTCCACCAGGGCATCGGTGTCGACCAGGGAACCCCGCGCGGTGTTGATGAGGGTGGCGCCGTCGGCCATGAGTGCGAGCTCGGTGCGACCGATCATGCGATGCGTCTCGGGAAGCGCGGGCGCGTGGATGGACACCACCCGCGACCGCGTGAGGAGCTCGGGCAGCGACACCCTTTCGACGCCGAGCGCGGCTGCCTCCTCGGCGGTGAGCGACGGGTCGAACATGAGGCAGTCGACGTCGAACGGCCGCAGCAGTTCGACCACGCGTCGCCCGATGCGCGATGCGCCGATCACGCCCACCGTGATGCCGAATGCGCCGACGTCGCCGCGCGGGCGCGCCGCGAGCATGTCCTGCGTCCGCGAGAAGTCGTGGGCCGAGCGCAGCGCATCGCTCGCGCTCAGCAGGATCGCCGCCAGCGTGTACTCCGCGACAGGGACGGCATTCGCGCCGGCGGCGCTGGAGACGCGGATGCCGCGTTCCCAGACGGCAGGAGTCACCAGGCGCTTCACCGACCCGGCCGCGTGCACCACGGCCCGAAGCCGTGGCCAGTGGGCGAGGGTCGCCTCGTCGAGCCGCGGTGCACCCCATCCGGTGATGAGGATCTCGACGTCCTCGGTCGATGCGGGGATGGCGGACAGCTCGGGGGTCAGCACCTCGGCGTGGACCGCGACGATGCGATCGAGGTCACGGCGCGCCCGCGCGTCGAACAGGTCGCCGGCGAGCTGCGGCGACTCCATGGCGAGCAGGGTGGGCGGACGGGTCATCCGATGACCTCGCCGTCGGTCGGGACGACATCGACGGTTCCGTCCGGCCAGCGGACGACGATGCTGTCGGACTCGATTTCGACGGCCGGCACGAAGGCGAGGTCGAGGCCCGCCCCGACGGCGCCCAGCGTGACGAGCGCGGCGACGATGTGGCCGCGATGCGCCGGCTCGGCCCCGGCCACCCACGGGGTGACGGCGCCCGACGCGAACGGATCGCCGTCCTCGCGGCGGTCGAGGCCGGTCTCAGCGAGCCCGCGCACCCCTCGCACCGCGGTGGTCAGCCCGTCGGCCCTCCAAGCCTTCGCGCCCTCACCGGCCCACTGTCCCGCGTCGACGGGGAGTGGCCACCCTCCGACGCGGAAGGTCCATGGGCCCTCGTCTACCGGCCACACCGAGTCCGCATCGGCGGACGCCGACGGCGTCGCGACCGGGGGCGCGGGACTCCACCAGGCGAGGCGCAGTTCGTGCACGCCGTTCGCCACGGACGCGACGGTGACCCGGGGTCCACGCCGCAGCGATGCCCATCCGGCAACGTCGGCCGGGGCCGCATCGGTCCCGCTGTCGAGCCAGTGCACGCGGGAGCGCGACACCGCGACGCGCCCGCCCACGTGCACCGGCTCGATGGCGTCGCGATGCGACGGATACCCGCCCGCGTCGAGCAGCGCGACGTGGGACTCCAGCGGCCGCCCCACGCCGGCGCGGGTGAGTGCGGGCGAGGTCGAGCTCGAGTAGCCGAGGCGCTGGTAGAACGGGTTGTCGGCGCGCGGGGCTCCGGCCGGTCCACGGAATCCGTCCGAGCCGTGGTTGAGCACGCGCACGATGCCGTCCTGCTCGGAGCGCACCACGAGCCAGCCCGGCGCGGGCAGCGCGCGCACGCTGACGGCGGGCCGATCGGGAGCGGGCGCCGAGGCCGACCACTCCGGGTGCTCCGGCGGAAGCAAGAGCCCCAGCATCCCTTTGCTCGCCCAGTACGGCGAGGACGAGCCGGTGTACACCTGCCGGATCGGGGGGAACTCGCGGTGCCATCCGATCGACAGCAGCCCGCGGTCGTCGACGCTTCCTGCCGAGAGGAACCGGTCGAGCACCGAATCGGCGAGGCCCCGGGTCGCGCCCGTCTCCAGCGGAGTGGCGCCCGCCAGCGTGCCGGCCCAGAACGGCGCGAGCATCGCGAAGCGGTACGTGAGCGAGCGTCCCTGGAAGAGCGGGTCGCCGTGCGACCCGACGAGGTCCCGCGCCTGGTCGAGGAAGGCCCGCAGGCGCTCGCGGTGCAGCTCCTCGAGTTCGACGCCTCGGATGCGGGCGTGCAGGAGGGGATAGACGTGCCATGCCCAGCCCGCGTAGTAGTCGAAGCTGCGGCGGACGCCGTCGGGTCCGCTCCCGTCCGAGTACCAGCCGTCGCCGATGTACAGGCTCTCCTGGATCTCGGTGTTGCGATCCAGGTCGTCCTGCTTCCACGGCCCGCCGACGGAGCCGAGGAACGCCTCGATGACGTTCTGGAACCAGATCCAGTTGTTCGTGTAGCCGCTCGTGCCGACGACGCCGCCGAGCCACTCGACCACGCGGCTCTGCACGGCGTCGTCGAGCCGATCCCAGAGCCACGGCCGCGTCTCCGAGAGGGCGATCGCGACGGATGCCGCCTCCACGACGGCCTGCCGGCGCTCGGCGATGGTGGGCCACCGCTCGGGGCTCGCGGCATCCGTTCCTGCGACGAGACCGCGGGCGTACCGCTCGAGGACTCCCGAGGGGTCGGCCCCGTCGGCGCCCCGCACGCGGAACGCCGCGAGCAGGAACGTGCGGGCGAATCCTTCGAGCCCGTCGCTCCACCGGCCCGACGCGCTGACCGGTCCCGGCAGCGTGATCAGTGACCCACTGGGAGACGCGTGCGCACCGGCCGCCTGCAGCAGTTCATCGGCGAGCTGCTGCCACCGGTCGCGTGCGGTCGTCGGCGTCGCTGCGGCATCCCGGTACATCGTCGTCACCCGTCGATCGTGCATTACGCTCCTGTACTCATCCGCTCTTTCGGACAAATTCGATCACGAACGGGCACCCGGATCAGACTGCGACGAACGGACTTCGCACATGGTGGGACAGAACGCTCTTCCCAGGACTCGGCACGAACACCTGCTGCGGCAGCTGGAGCTGCACGGCAGCGTCAGCGCCGCCGACATCGCCGAGCAGCTCGGCGTCTCGCAGGTGACGGTGCGGCGAGACATCGTCGAGCTCGAGCAGGCGGGCAGGCTCGCTCGCGTCCACGGTGGCGCGATCGCCCTGGGTGCGCCGCCGGTCGCCCAGCCGGCACGTGCGAACATCGGTGTCGTCGTTCCCTCGTCGGTCAGCCATTTTCCCCAGATCGTGCGAGGAATGGATGCCGCCTCCCGCGGTGGCCGCACACGGATCGTGCTTGCGACGTCGCAGTACCGGGAAGAGCTCGAGCAGCGGCAGGTCGAGCGGCTGGTCGATGTCGGCGTCGCCGGCATCATCCTCGCTCCCACCATGCGCAGTCGCACCGAGATCGAGCTGGCCGAGTGGGTGCGCACGATCCCCGTGCCCGTGGTGTTCCTCGAGCGGCGACTGGAGTCGACGGCGCTCGCGGCGTTCGACAGCGCCCGCACCGATCATGCGCGCGGCGCGCAGCTCGCCGTCGAGCACCTGGCCGCGCTGGGCCATGCCGCGGTCGGGCTTGCCCTGTTCGATCGCACGCCGACCGCCCCGCTCATCCGCGAGGGACACGCGTCCGCGATCGCCCGGCTCGGACTCGCCGAGGCTCCCTACGCCGCGCTCCCGAAGGGTGACGAAGGCGATGACGAACCGCTCGACGACGCCCTGGTCGCGTTCCTCGATGCGTGCGGACGGACCTCGACCGCGGCGGCGATCGTCCACACCGATGTGCACGCTGCCCGGCTCGTCGAGCTCGCGACGGATCGCGGCATCCGGGTTCCCGACGACCTCGCGATCGTGGCGTACGACGACGACACGGCCGGCCTAGCGATGGTGCCGCTCACGAGTGTCACCGCGCCGGGGCGTGACCTCGGCCAGGAGGTGCTGCGGATCATGACGGAGCGGATCGCCGCACCGGACCGTTCGGCGACGGCGGCACGTCACATCACGATGCTGCCCCGGCTGACGGTCCGGGAGTCGTGCGGCACGATCGCCTGATCGTTTTTGTCCACTTGGGCAGGAACGCTCGGGGCCTCGATCTACCTTGTCTCTGCACGCTCCCGGCGGGATCTCGCCGCGCGAGCGACGAGAGGCAACGAGCAAGGAGGCTCCGATGACATCCCGAGCATTCACCAGTGCGACCAGGTCCACCGCCCGGCGCGGCGCACTCATCGCGGGGGCCACCCTCGCGGTCGGCGCACTCGCTGTGCTCACCGGCTGCTCCGGCGGCGGTGAGACGCCCGCAGCGACGGCCGATCCCGACGAGGAAGTCACGCTGAACTTCGCGTGGTGGGGCGACGCCAGCCGCGCCGAGCGCTACGAGGCGGCGATCGACCTGTTCGAGGAGCAGAACCCGAACATCACCATCCAGACCGGTTACGCCGGTTTCGGCGACTACTGGACCGCGCGCAACACCGAGGCCGCGAGCCGCACTCTCCCCGACGTGTTCCAGATGGATCTCGCCTATCTCGCCGAGTACGGCGGGTTCGGCCACGTCCTCGCCCTCGATGACTACCTCGGCGACGCCATCGCGACCGACGGCATCGAGCCGTCGCTCGTCGAGGCCGGCGCGGTCGACGATCAGATCTTCGGCCTCGCCTCCTCGAGCAGCACGCTGGCGACCCTGTACAACGAGCCGCTGCTCGAGCAGCTGGGCGTCGACGTGCCCGAGGGGCCGGTGACGTGGGACGAGTACGACGAGTTCCTGGCCGAGGTCTCGGCCGCCGGCGCATCGAACGATCCCGTGGTGTACGGCTCGCTGGACTACACGCAGTACTTCTGGCTGTTCCAGATCTGGCTCGGCCAGCAGGGCCTGTCGCTGATCGACGGCGGCGAACTGGGCTTCGAGCAGAGCGACCTGGCCGACTGGTGGTCGCGCAGCGCCCCGCTGCACGAGTCGGGCGCGGCCATGCCCGCCGAACGACAGGCGCAGCTGGAGGGCGTGGACGCGCTCGGTGCGGGCGAGATCGCCAGCGACGTCAGCTGGGCGAACTTCCTCGCGCGTTTCAGCGAGGGTCCCGCAGCCCCCGAGCTCTCCCTCGCCATCCCGCCCTACGACGACGAGGACAGCACCGGGATGTTCCTCAAGCCCGGTCTGATGCTCTCGATCGGCGCCAACAGCGAACACCCCGCTCAGGCGGCCGCGTTCATCGACTTCCTGGTGAACGATCCCGAGGTGGGTGCGATCTTCGGCATGTCGCGCGGCGTCCCGGCGTCGTCGACGGCCGCGGCGGGCATCGAGGCGAACGAGCTCGACGAGAAGATCCTCGCCTACCAGGAGGCGGTCGCCGACCAGCTCGACGGTCAGGCTCCGCCCGCCGTCCAGGGCCTGGGCACGCTCGAGCAGACGTTCGTGGCGATCAGCCAGGACGTCGCCTACGGTGCCGCCACGCCCGAGGAGGCGGCCGAGCGCTGGTTCGCCGAGGCCGACAACGCACTGAAGTGATCCTGACGCGGGCGGCGTGCAGCGATGCGCGCCGCCCGCAGCATCCGGAAGAGGCACTGCCATGACCGCTGACACACTCGCACCGCCGGCGCCGCCGGAGACGCCGCCCACGCAGCCCCCGCCACGCCGCCCCCGACGCCGGTGGGAGGACATCCGCGCCGGCTACGTCTTCCTCGCCCCCTGGCTGATCGGCTTCCTTCTGCTGACTGCCGGGCCGATGATCGCCTCGCTGTACCTCGCCTTCACCGACTACAACCTCTTCAGCCCTCCCCAGTGGGTCGGCTTCGACAACTTCGTGCGGCTGTGGAGCGACCCGGACTACCTGCAGGCGTGGAAGGTCACCGCGACCTACGTGCTCGTGGGCACGCCCCTCAAGCTCGCGGCGGCGCTCGGCGTCGCGCTCGTCCTGAACGCGACCTTCCGCGGCAGCGGCTTCTACCGCTCCGCCTTCTACCTGCCGTCGCTCGTCGGAGCGTCGGTGTCGATCGCCGTGGTCTGGAAGGCCATGTTCATCGACGACGGCCCCGTGGACAGCATCCAGCAGTTCTTCGGATTCCCTGCCGGCGGATGGGTCGGAGACCCCGACAAGACGATGCCGATGCTGATCCTGCTCGCCGTCTGGCAGTTCGGCGCGCCGATGGTGATCTTCCTCGCCGGTCTGAAGCAGGTCCCCCAAGAGCTGTACGAAGCCGCGTCCGTCGACGGCGCCGGTCCCCTCCGCAAGTTCTGGGCGATCACGATCCCGATGCTGTCCCCGGTGATCTTCTTCAACCTGCTCCTCGAGACGATCAACGCGTTCCAGGTGTTCGCCTCGGCGTTCATCATCTCGGGCGGCACCGGCGGTCCCGCGAGGTCGACGCTCTTCTACACGCTGTACCTCTACTTCCGCGGCTTCCGCGATTTCCAGATGGGGTACGCCTCGGCCATGGCCTGGATCCTCGTGCTCGTGATCGCGTTCATCACGGTGATCTTCTTCCGCAGCTCGAGATTCTGGGTCCACTACGCAGGAGATGAAGGACGATGAGCGCCACGCAACTGCTCGTGACCGCGAAGACCGCGCGCCGGCCGCGTCGGCGCTGGACCGGCAAGGAGATCGTCTTCCACGTCGTGGTGCTCGCGCTGCTCGTGGTGATCCTCTACCCGGTCGCCTGGATGCTGCTGTCGACCTTCAAGCCGTCGGAGCAGATCGTCGGCAACGCCCAGCTTCTCCCGCGCGAGGTGACGGCGGAGAACTACGAGCGAGCGCTCAGCGGCATCGGCGGGGTGTCGTTCTGGACCTTCTTCCAGAACTCCACCATCCTCGCGGTGGCGTCGGTGATCGGCGTGGTGCTCTCGTCCGCGCTCGCCGCCTACGCGTTCGCCCGGATCAGCTTCCCGGGACGCAACGTCTACTTCGGGATCATGATCGCGACGCTCCTGCTGCCGTTCCACGTCGTGATCATCCCGCAGTACATCATGTTCAACGCACTTGGACTCGTGAACACGTTCACGCCGCTGCTGCTCGGAAAGTTCCTCGCCACCGAGGCCTTCTTCGTCTTCCTGATGGTGCAGTTCATGCGGGGGCTGCCGCGCGAGCTCGACGAGGCGGCGCGCATCGACGGCGCCGGGCACTACCGCACGTTCAGTGCGATCATGCTGCCCCTGCTGAAGCCCGCGCTGGTCACGAGCGCCATCTTCACGTTCATCTGGACGTGGAACGACTTCTTCGGGCCTCTCCTCTACCTCAAGGACCCCGACCTGTACACGCTGCCGATCGCGCTGCGGCTGTTCGTCGACCAGAGCTCGTCGGCCGACTACGGCGCGCAGATGGCGATGGCCGTGCTCGCGCTGATCCCGGTCTTCCTCTTCTTCCTCATCTTCCAGAGGTACCTCGTGGACGGCGTGGCGACCCAGGGATTGAAGGGCTGAGGCGATGACGCACGTGAACACGGCCGGCGCCGCAAGCCGCGCGCACCCGTCGCGGCAGGGGCCGCGGCGGGTCGCGCGGCTGCTCTCGAGCCGGGGTCTGACGCTGTTCTCCGAGACGATCGTCGTCAGTCTCGCCGTGGCGGTGCTCGCCATCCCGGCGGTGACGGCGCTCCCCGCGATGGCGGCCGGAGCCTCCCACTTCCGCCGGCACGTCGAGGGCGAGTCGGACTCGCTCGTCGAGCTGGGGCGGGACTTCCTGCGCGCGCTGCGCAGCGGGTGGCTCTGGGGCGTCGCCAGCGCCGTTGCGTTCGCCGCCGTCACCGTCACGCTCACGACGCCCGCCATGCAGGGGATGCCGGGGGGAGAGGTGTTCCGCTGGAGCTCGGGGGCGATCGGTGTCATGGCGGCAGTGGTGCTGCTCCGAGCGGCCGGCGGCTGGGACCCCGCCTCGCGGTGGAGCGCGCTCATCCGCGAGGCCGCCGAGAAGTCCGCGCGCGACATCGCAGGGTCGCTCCTTCTCCTGCTGGCCCTCGCGCTGAGCGCGCTGATCGTCTGGATGTTCGCGCCGCTGGTCGTGCTCGTTCCCGGGATGCTGGTGCTGGCCACCAGAGCGGTCGCCACCCGATCCCGCTGATGTCCGCCGACGCGCTGGTCCCGGCCGAGGCGACGCTCGAGGACGTCGCGCGCGCGGCCGGTGTGTCGCCATCGACGGCCTCCCGCGTGCTGAACGCTTTTGTCCGATTGATCAGACGGCGCGAGGTTCCGGCCTAGTTTCGGTGGCGGTCGGAGTCAGCGACGGCTCCGCGGATTCATCGAGGAGTCATCGCCATGGACATCAGTCGTCGAACACTGCTGCAGTCGACGGTCGCAGCCGGAGTCGCCGCGGCGTTCGCGTCCCCGTCGGCCGCGCACGCGGCGCCGGGGCTGCGCGGCGCCTTCGGTCAGGT
Organism: Microbacterium sp. ZW CA_36; assembly: GCF_044987475.1. Taxonomy (NCBI): domain Bacteria; kingdom Bacillati; phylum Actinomycetota; class Actinomycetes; order Micrococcales; family Microbacteriaceae; genus Microbacterium; species Microbacterium sp. ZW CA_36. The sequence goes on along the minus strand of NZ_JBJDRL010000046.1, from coordinate 20,602 downwards.
CGTCCCGCAGGCGCTCACGGGGCACGGGCCGATCCCGCTGCGCTGGCTGGAGGGTTCAACGCCCGCCCAGCTCGTCGCAGGGACGACGTGGGGCGTGCCCTGGCCCCGTGGCGCGCTCAGCCCGGACCAGACCTTCGCGCTCGTCGCCGACTCGGGCGAGTCGGTCCCCGTCCAGAGCTGGCCCACAGGCTGGTGGCCTGACGGCTCGGTCAAATGGACGGCCCATGCGGTGAGCGGCGCGTCTGGTCGCGCCGCCGGCTATTCGCTGCAGCCCGGCGCTCCCGCCGCCCCGGCATCCGCCATCTCCGTCTCCGACAACCCGGGGCGGGTCGTCGTCGACACCGGCGTCATCCGTGTCGAGTTCCCGAAGAACGGGGCGCACCTCGTCTCATCGATCCGCCGGGGTGACACCGTGATCGCCGAGGAAGGCAGGCTCGTGGCCATGCGCCAGGACAAGCCCGACACCGATGGTGCCGAGAAGGTGGTCCGCGAGCAGTTCCAGAGCCAGGTGTCGGCGGTCAAGGTCGAGCAGAAGGGCCCGGTGCGTGCGGTGGTGCGCGTCACCGGCACCCACAAGAGGGGCAACCGCACCTGGCTGCCGTTCGACGTGCGGTTCTATCTGTACGCAGGCTCCGACGGGGTGCGCGTCGTGCACAGCTTCGTGTTCGACGGCGACGAGAACGCCGACTTCATCACCGGGATCGGCTTCACGTTCTCGGTGCCCCTGGCCGCCCAGCTGCACGATCGGCACATCCGGTTCGCGGGCGACGGCGCCGGCGTCCTCGGCGAAGCGGTGCGCGGGATCACCGGCCTCCGTCGCGATCCGGGCGCCGCGGCGCGGAGCGCACAGATCGCGGGCACGTGGACGCCTGATCCGGCGACGTGGGACCAGCGTGTGACCTCACGGCTGCAGTGGATCCCCGCGTGGGGCGACCACAGCCTGAGCCAGCTGACAGCGCAGGGCTTCGAGATCCGCAAGCGCACATCCGCGGGGCACTCGTGGATCCGCGTCGACGCGGGACGCCGGGCCCGCGGGCTCGCGTATGTCGGCAGCCCGGCCGGCGGCCTGGCGTTCGGAGTGCGCAACTTCTGGCAGCTGCACCCCACCGAGCTCGAGATCTCCGGTGCGGCGACAGACAGGGCCACCGCGACGGCGTGGATGTGGTCGCCGAAGGCCGGGGCCATGGACCTGCGGTTCTACCACGACGGGCTCGGCCAGGACACCTACGCCAAGCAGCTGGACGCGCTGGAGATCACCTACGAGGACTACGAGCCGGGCTTCGGCTCTCCGTATGGCGTGGCGCGGACCACGGAGCTGAGCTTCTGGGCGCTCGGCGCGACGCCGACCGCCGGGGACTTCAGCGCGCTGGCCGACGCCAACGCGACACCGCCGCTTCTCATCAGCACGCCGGAGCACAACCACTCCGCCGGCGTGTTCGGCTCGTGGGCGCCGGTCGATCGGTCCAACCTCGCGAAGATCGCGGTCGAGGACAAGCTCGCCTTCATGCACCAGCACTACGTCGACCAGGTGGATCAACGCTCGTGGTACGGATTCTGGGACTACGGCGACGTGATGCACGAGTTCGATCGCGATCGCCATGTCTGGCGGTACGACGTCGGCGGCTACGCGTGGGACAACTCCGAGCTCAGCACCGACATGTGGCTCTGGTACCACTACCTGCGCACGGGAGACGCCACGGCATTCCGCTTCGCGGAGGCGATGACGCGGCACACCGGCGAGGTGGACGTGTATCACCTCGGAAAATACCGTGACCTCGGCACCCGCCATGGCATCATGCACTGGGCCGACAGCGCCAAACAGCAGCGCATCAGCAATGCCGGCTACCGCCGCTTCTACTACTTCCTCACCGCAGACGAGCGCGTCGGCGACCTGATGAAGGATCTCGTGGATGCCGACAAGACCTTCCTCGTGCTGGATCCGGCACGCAAGATCCGCGACGAGGTATACAACCCGCAGCCCGACGCGCTCGGCGTCTCCACCACGACGGACTGGGGCGCTCTCGCGCTCGCCTGGCTCGCCGAATGGGAGCGCAACGGCGATCCGATCGCCGAGGCGAAGCTCGTCAACGGAGCCAAGACGATCGCGGCGCTTCCGAACGGATGGTCGCAAGGCGGCGAGGTGCGCTACAACCTGGCGGACGGGACGTTCAGCGGACCGAGCGAGAAGAGCGTCGAGGTGGGTTCGCTCGACTCCGTCTTCGGCCTGTTCGAGCTCATGACCGAGCTCATCGACCTCATCGACGACCCCGAGGTGACCGAGCAGTGGGTGAACTACTGCCGCCTCTACAACGCCACTTCGGCGGAGCAGATCGCGATCACGGGCTCGTCGTGGGGCAATCAGAACCTGCGCCAGGCGTACTCCCGCGCCACCGCGTACGCCGCGCACCAGCTCGGCGACGCAACCCTCGCAAAACGAGCCTGGAAGGAGTTCCGCACCGGGCACGCGGGCTACCCCGAAAGCCTGGCGTTCACTGCGACGCGCATCGAGGGGCCGACCGTTCTCAACCCGATCGACGAGGCGCCGTTCAGCACCAACGCCAGTGCTCAGTACGGGCTCGCCGCGATGCAGTGCCTCGCGCTGGTCGGCGACGAGATCTGATCGGGGCGACGAGCACGCTCGCGAAGTCGGCGGATGCCGCGGGTCGCGGCATCCGCTCTCCCATGCACGAAGACCCCCTGCCGCGTGGCAGGGGGTCTTCGAGTGAACCGGTGGGTCAGAGCGTGGAGGCGAGCGGATCGAAGTCCGCGGCCAGCGAGCCGACCTCGCCGACGGTGCTCTGCACCTCGACGTAGGTGCGCGACTCGGCGGCCTCTTCGATCGACAGCAGCGTGTCGAGCACGTGGTAGCCGAACTCGCCGGTGGCGATGTGCGGGCGGCCGTCGCGGATCGAGCGGGCCATGTCGAGCAGACCGAGGCCGCGACCGGCGAGGACGCCCTCCTGCGGCACCTGGAGGATCTCCTGCTCCCGCACCGAGACGTCGGTGAGCGGGCGGGTGATCGTGATGTCGCCGCCGAAGGTGTTCGGGTCGGGGATCACGATCGTGCCTTCGGTGCCGTTGATCTCGACGATGCCGTGGCGCAGCAGCGGGGAGTCGGTGCTGTACAGGCTCTGCGCCTGACCGCCCTGCTCGAACTCCATCAGCACCGACAGCGTCGACGGGATCTCGACGGGGAACTCCTGGCCGGCGAGCTCTCCGGACTTCACGGTGCGGGTCTCGACGCCGCGGAGGCCGAGCGCGGCGACCGAGGCGACCGGGCCGAACACGTGCACGAGCGTGGACACGTAGTACGGCCCCATGTCGAGCAGCGGACCGGCGCCCTTGGCGTACAGGAACGCCGGGTTCGGGTGCCAGAGCTCCGGACCCTGCCACTGGAAGGTCGTCGTCGCGAACAGCGGGCGGCCGATGTCGCCGCGGGCGATCGCACGCTTCGCGGTCTGCACGCCCGGTCCGAGCACGGTGTCGGGTGCGACGCCGACGCGCAGGCCCGCGGCATCCGCCTTCTGCAGCAGTCGCTGGGATTCCTCGCGGTCGACGCCGATCGGCTTCTCGGTCCATACGTTCTTGCCGGCGGCGATGATCGCCTCCGACACCTCGACGTGCACGGCCGGGATCGTGAGGTTGACGACGATCTCGATGTCGGGGTCGTTCAGCACGACGTCGACGCCGCCGGCGCGCGGCACGCCGTACTTCTCGGCCTGCGCCTTGGCGCGGTCCTCGATCACGTCGCCGATGGCGATCACGCGCACGTCGGGGAAGCTGGTGAGGTGCGTCAGGTACTGGTCGCTGATGTTGCCCGCGCCGATGATGCCGACGCCGACGGCTCCGGAAGAGGCGGCCATCAGACGGCGACCTTCTCGTCGAGGAAGACGCGGCTCTGCTCGACGGCGTCGAACAGGTCGCCGTTGAAGTGGTCGAACTCGACGATCGCAACCTCGAGAGCGGATGCCGCGGCCAGCGCCTCGTCGAGGGGCACGACGCCCTGGCCCGCGGGGACCTGGTCGGCCGGCGGGTAGGCCGCGACGGCCTCGGGGTCGAGCGTGCCGTCCTTGACGTGCACGGCGATCACGCGGTCGCCGAGCGTCTGCAGCAGCGTCGGCGAGTCGACGCCGGCGCGGGCGACCCAGTACAGGTCGACCTCGAGCACGACGCGCTCATCGAGCAGGTCGGCGAGGACCTCGAGGCCGGTCTTGCCGTCGAAGGTCGTCTCGAGCTCGTGGGCGTGGTTGTGGTAGCCGACGCGGATGCCGCGCGCGGCGCCGATCTCGGCGGCGGCGTTGAGCTGCCGGGCGATCTCGGCGATGTGCTCCCGGCTCTGCCAGAGGGCGGGGTCGGTGTAGGGCTCGATGACCGTCGTCATGCCGAGGATGTCCGCGGCGTCGAAGACGGCCTCGGGAGTGGGAACGGGGCGAGTCGTCGTCGTGCCGTCGGGGTTGACGAACGAGGACGACGCGAGGAACGCGTGACCGGTGGGCGCGGCGATGCCGTTGGCCTTGAGGGCGGCGGCGAGGGGCTCGGCCCGTCGCACGAAGTCGTAGGGCTCGGCGGCGGTGAAGCCGCGGGAGGCGAGCTCGGCGAGGGTGCCGTCGAGGTCGGCCTCGAGTGCGTCCTTGACGGTGAACAGCTGGATGGATGTCTGGACCGGCATCGGTCGCGCTCCTTCGTTGTCTGCTTTGACGGGTGTCTGAGTGGCGTCGACGGACGGGGATCGCCCGGACCGCATCACGCTACCACGAAAACCTCCATGTGGAGGTTTTTATTCGGTAGCATGGGCCGCATGGGGGATGAGGAGCACCAGCCGGCCCTGCGCGGGTCGTACGCGAAGGGCGTGGCCCGCCGCCAGGAGATCCTCGACCGGGCCATCGAGGTGTTCGCGCGGCGCGGTTCCGACCGCACGAGCCTGCGCGCCATCGCCGAGGAGGTCGGCGTCACCCACGCCGCACTGAAGCACTACTTCGGCTCGCTCGAAGAGCTGCTCGTCGAGGTGTACCGCGAGTCCGAGCGTCGCGGCGACGACGAGCACCCGGCCGACGCCGACATGACGCCGGTGGAGATGCTGCGCGGCTGGACCGAGTCGAACCGCGAGGTGCAGGGGCTCGTGCAGCTCTACTCGACGCTCGTGGCGTCGGCCCTCGAGGAGGGGCATCCGGCCGCACGGGAGTTCGCCACCACCCGCTTCGCGCGCGTCCGCGCCGATCTCGCCGCGCGCGTGCGCCGCAACCAGGCGACCGGACGCATCCGGTCCGACGTCGACCCGATGGCGGTCGCCGCACTCGTGATCGCGGCATCCGACGGCCTGCAGACCCAGTGGCTGCTCGACGTGGACGCGCCGCAGGACGCCGCACTCACCCTGCTCGATCAGCTGCTCAGTGGGAGCACCGCGACCGAGCCGTCGGCCTGAGCAGGACGAACGCATGCCCCGCAAGAGCAGCGGCCGCCGGTTCGCCGCCGACCTGACCCACGCGGTGTCGAGCCTCTTCCGCCTCGCACCGGCACCCGCGCCGCGGTGGGCGATCGGACTGCGCGCCGCTGTGGCGATGACGGTCCCGATCACCGTGATGACGCTGCTGGACCGCCCCGACCTCGGATTCCAGGCGGCCACGGGGGCCTTCGTCGCCCTCTACGCGACCCATCTGCCGGTCCTCGAGCGGCTGCGCGTGGTGCCGTTCGTGGCGGGCGGGCTCCTCGTCGCCGCGACGCTCGGCGCGTTGGCCGGACCGTCGCCGGTCGCGACGATCATCGGGCTCGCGGTCGTGACCATCGCCGCCGCGGCGGCCCTGTTCGGCTTCGCCGTCGGCCCGCCGGGGCCGCTCTTCATCGTGCTCGTCTACGGGCTGTCGGCGCACATCGTGGCGTCGGGAGCGGATGCCGCGACCTATGTCGCAGCAGTGGCGTGCGGCATCCTGTTCGCCGGCGTGGTGTCGCTGGCTCCGCTCGTGCTGCCGAGCCGTCGCCGGGTCGCCGCGCGGCCGCTGCGCCAGGTTCTTCCCGGACCCGCGTGGCCCCCCGGCCAGCGCCTGCTGCTCGCCCGTGTGGCGATCGCCACGGTGGTCGGCATCGTCGTCGGCCTGGTGCTCGACCCCGACCGGGCCTACTGGATCGTCGGCGCGGCCGTCGCGGTCATCGGCGTCGCCGCCGATCGCCGCGCGGCGTTCAGCAGGGGACTGCACCGCATGATCGGCACGATCCTCGGTGCGGGCGTGTACCTGCTGCTGGCGCAACTGCCGATCCCGGCGCTGTGGCTCGCGCTGCTGCTGGGCGTGCTGCAGTTCACGATCGAGCTGTTCATCGTGCGGAACTACGCGCTCGCGCTGGTCTTCATCACGCCGCTGGTGCTGCTGCTGACGGGTGCGGCGACCGGCGCGGTCGACACCGTGGCGGTGGCGACCGAGCGGGTGATCGACACCCTGGCGGGAGCCGCGCTGGGCGCCGTCACGGGCGTGCTCCACGCGCGCGAGGACTGACGCGGCATCCATCGATCGGTTGACCTCGACGTCGACCGGCCGCCCGACGCGTGGGGGCCTACTCGCACGTGGACTGGTGGGGTGCATCGCTTCATCGACCTCCTCTCTCAGCGGCTGACCTCACGACGGGGCGCGTGGGTCTCGCTCGCCCTCGGCGTGCTCGCCTTCGCGACACTGCTCGGCATCTTCGGCAGTGCCGACCTCGCCGCAGGCGGTGACAGTGCACCGCCGCAGTCCGAGAGCGGGCAGGTGGCAGCGCTCGCCCAGGAGTTCCCCGACGCCGCGGATCAGGCGCTCCTCGTCGTCGCCTCCCGCGAGGACGGCGCCGCCCTGACGGCCGCCGATCTCGAGGCGCTGTCGGACCTCGCCGCCGAGATCGACGCCGCGACCGGCGGCAGCGCGGCCGGCCCGATCCCGAGCGAGGACGGCGAGGCGGCCGTTCTCACCTCGACGGTCGAAATCGGCGACGACCGTGACGCGGCCGCGCACGCGGTCGATGCGCTGCGTGAGGTGATCGCCGACCACCCGATCGACGGCATCGCCGTTCAGGTCACCGGCGGGGCCGCTTTCGGCGCCGACGTCGCGGCGGCCTTCGACGGCGCGGATCTCACGCTCCTCCTGGTCACGATCGGGATCGTCGCGCTGCTGCTGATCGCGACCTACCGGTCACCGCTCCTCTGGCTCGTGCCGCTCGCGGTCGTGGCGCTCGCGGATCAGCTCGCCGGCAAGACGACCGCGGCCCTCGGCACCGCTCTCGGGCTGCAGTTCGACACCGGCATCGTGAGTGTGCTCGTGTTCGGCGCCGGAACGAACTACGCGCTTCTCCTCGTGTCGAGGTACCGCGAGGAGCTGTGGCGCGACGACGACCACCGCGCCGCGCTGGCGCGGGCATGGCGCGCGAGCCTGCCCGCCATCACCGCCTCCAACGTGACCGTCGTCCTGTCGCTGGCGACGCTGCTGCTCGCGGTCGTCCCCGGCACGCGAGGACTCGGCATCGCGTCGGCGGTGGGACTGGTGATCGCCGTGCTGGCCGTGCTGTTCGTGCTGCCGCCGGCACTCGCGGTCTGCGGACGTGGCGTCTTCTGGCCGCTGACCCCCCGGCCTGCGAAGGGGGCGCAGCATGCTGCCGAGCGCGTCGGAGCGTGGCGCACCCTCGGTGCGCGCGTCGTCGCGCGCCCGGTGCTGCCGGTCGTCGCGGGTCTGCTGCTGCTCGTGGTGTCGGCCACCGGCCTGATGGGCATGCAGCTCGGACTGAGCCAGTCAGAGCGGTTCCGGGTGCCGTCGGAGTCCGCGATCGGGCTCGAGGTGCTCGGCGACCATTTCGCCCCGGGTGAGGCCGAGCCGATGGTCGTCATCACCGACACGTCGGACGCGGATGCCGTGGCCGACGCGGTCGATGCGATCCCTGGCGTCGAGCGGGTGACGGCCGTGGCGTCGAGCGTCGACGGGGCGCTGGCGAAGCTCGTCGTCGTGGGCGACGCCGGACCGGGAACGCCCGAGAGCCGCGAGCTCGTGCACGCCGTCAGAGACGCCGGCCACGCAGCATCCGCCGGCACTCTGGTCGGAGGACGCGCCGGCGTCGCCACCGACGCGTACGACGCCAGCGTGCGCGACCTGCTCCTCATCGCGCCGCTGGTGCTGCTCGTCACCTTCCTGGTGCTCGTCGTGCTGCTGCGCGCCCTCGTGGCGCCGCTCCTGCTGCTGTTCGTCAACACCCTCAGCGCGGTCGCAGCCATAGGAGCGGGTGCCTGGCTCGGCCGCACGCTCTTCGGCTGGACCGCACTGGATCTGCAGGTACCGCTGCTGGCGTTCCTCTTCCTGGTGGCGCTGGGCGTCGACTACACGATCTTCCTCGTGCATCGGGCGCGCACCGAGGCGGCGGCCGTGGGGACGCGCCCAGGGATGGTGAATGCCGTCGCCGCGACCGGCGGCGTCATCACCAGCGCCGGCATCGTGCTGGCCGGAGTCTTCGCGGCGCTCGGCCTACTGCCGCTCGTGACGCTCGGCCAGATCGGGCTCATCGTCGGCGTCGGAGTCCTGGTGGATACCCTGGTCGTGCGCACTCTCGTCGTGCCCGCGCTGTTCTCGCTGGTCGGCCGCCGGATGTGGTGGCCCGGCCGGATTCCGGCGGCTGCGGCCCCGCGTCACGGCGGGGACCGCAACCCAGAGGAAGGGGTGTCCGCGGATGCCGCAGCTCTCCGTGAGCCCGTCGCCTGAGGCCGGCGATCCGGGCCTGCCGCCGTCGCGGTCCTGGCGCGGCCTCATCGCCTCGATCCGCGTCGGTCAGACCGTGATCACGGCCGCGCTCCTCGTGGTCGGCGCCGTGCGGGCGGTCGGCGACGGCACGCCGGTGGCGTGGGTCGTCGCCGTCTCGGTGGTGTTCGGCGGCTGGTACTTCGGCGGTCTGCTACTGAGCGAGCGCACCCGTGACTCGGGGGTCGCCGCGGGCTGGCTCGTCGGTCTGGCGCTCATCTGGATCGGCGCCGTCGCGATCTCCCCCGAATTCGTGTGGCTGGCGTTTCCGCTGTGGCTGCTGGCGGGTTTCGTCCTCCGCCTGCGGTGGGCGATCCCGTTCAGCATCGTCGTGCTCGCCGTCGTGATCGCCGCACCGCTCGTCCATACCGGCACCATCGGCTACGCCGACGTGATCGGGCCGGTCGTCGGCGGCGTGTTCGCCCTGGGCATCTCGCGCGGCTACCTGGAGCTCGTGCGCGACGGGCGGGAGCGGAGCCGGCTCATCTCCTCCCTGGTGACCGCCCACGAGGAGATGGCGCAGCTGCAGGACGAGCTCGCCCGCGCCCAGCGCGACGCGGGCGCCGTCGCCGAGCGCACGCGCCTGTCCCGCGACATCCACGACACGATCGCCCAGAGCCTCACCTCCATCGGGATGATCGCGGCGGGGGCTGCGGCATCCGCACCGGTGCCCGCCGCCCGGGCGTTCGGGCAGATCGGCGACCTCGCCCGAGAGGGCCTCGCCGACACACGCCGCATCGTCAACGCCCTGATGCCGGCGGAGCTCGAGGGGTCCGCTCTCGCCGATGCGCTGCAGCGCATGCTCGACCGGCTCAGCGACGAGACCGGCATCCGCACCGAGCTGCGCGTCGACGACACCGTTCCGGCTCTTCCCGTGGAGGTCGAGGTGGCGCTGCTGCGCACGGCGCAGTCCGCGCTCGCGAACACCCGCACGCACGCACACGCCGATCGCGTCGTCGTCAGCCTGGTCGACGGCGGCGACAGCGTCCGCCTGGACATCGTGGACGACGGCGCCGGGTTCGACGCCGCGGAATGGGAACGACACCCCGCCGGGTCGAGCGGCGGATACGGGCTGCGCGCGATGCGCGACCGGCTGCGCGAGCTCGGCGGGGGACTGGACGTCGAGAGCGCGCCCGGTGCGGGTGCCGCGCTGTCGGCATCCGTCCCGATCGTGACGAAGGAGGCGTGATGGGCGTGCTGCAGGTGCTGATCGCGGACGATCACCCCATCGTCCGCGCCGGCGTGCGGGCACTGTTCGACAGCCACCCGGACGTCGAGGTCGTCGGCGAGGCGGCGACCGGCGAAGAGGCCGTGGCGCTCAGCCGGCACCTCGCGCCCGACATCGTCCTGTGCGACCTGCGCATGGGGGAGGGCATGGACGGCGTGCAGACGACCGCGGCGCTGCGCGCCCTCGATCCGGCGCCGGCGGTCGTCATCCTCACGACCTTCGATCGGGATGTCGAGATCCTGGGCGCGATCGAGGCCGGCGCCTCGGGCTACGTGCTCAAGGACGCCGCGCCCGATGCGATCGTGCGCGCGGTGCGCGAGGCGGCGGCCGGCCGGCTCGCGCTCACCCCTGAACTGAGCGAACGGGTCGTGCAGGTGCTGCGCGCTCCGCGCGTGCGCCTCACCGAGCGCGAGCACGAGGTGCTCCGCCTGCTCGACCAGGGCGCATCCAACCCGCAGATCGCGAAGTCGCTGTTCGTCGCCGAGGCCACCGTGAAGACCCACCTCGTCCACATCTTCGCCAAGCTCGGCGTCGACAGCCGCTCGCGGGCGGTGGCCGTCGCCCGCGAGCGCGGACTCCTGTGACCTGAGCGCCCGCCGACCTCAACCTTTCGATGGATCCGCTCCGCCCTGCGCTCGCCGAGGCTGGAGAGGAATCGAGAGGAATGCCATGCGAAAGCTCTACTACGCGGCCTTCGGCTACATGATCGCCGGGGTCGCCTCCGGCCTGTACTACCGCGAGTTCACGAAGCTCAACGACTTCCCGGAGGGGCAGTTCACCCAGCTCGGGCTCGCCCACACCCACCTGCTGACACTGGGGTTCGTGATCCTCCTGATCGTCCTGGTGCTCGAGAAGGTCTTCGATCTGTCGCGCTCGAAGCTGTTCGCCGGGTTCTTCTGGATCTACAACGCCGGCGTCATCCTCACCTCCGCGATGCTGATCTGGCACGGTTCGCTCACCGTCCTCGGGCTCGAGTCGTCGAAGGCGATCTCGGGCATCGCCGGCACCGGGCACATCCTGCTCACGGCGGGCATGGTGCTGCTGTTCGTGGCTCTCGGTCGCGCTCTGCGCCGCACGTCGGCGCCGGAGGAGCGGATGCCGCAGGCTCAGGTCGCCGCCAGGGGGTAGAGGCGCCGGAGCACCAGCCGCTGCGCCAGCGTCCACGAGACGGTGACGGCGAGGTACAGGGCGGCCGCCAAGGGGACGAACAGCGCGAAGACCGCGGTCGTGAACTGCAGCAGACCCGCCACTCGTGCCATCCCCGCACCCGCCCAGGGCCCGGCATCCCGCGATCCGTCGACCGACGGCCGGAATGCGCGGCGCGTGAGCTCGGCGACGACGACGATCACCGCGAGCACTCCTGCGAAGACGCCCCAGGTCGAAGCCGTCGCGGCGCCGGTCGCGAGCGCTCCGACCAGGCTGGCCCCCAGCGGCACGCCGAACAGCTGCTCGACCAGCAGGGCGTTGGCGTGCCCCGCGATCGCGGTGTGAAGGAACAGCGCGTACACGATGGCCACAACGGGCGCTTGCGCGAGCATCGGCAGGCACCCGGCGAAGGGCGAGGCCTTCTCGTCGGCGTACAGCTTCATCGTCTCGCGCTGCAGACGTTCGGGGTCGCGCTTGTGGCGCCGCTGCAGCTCTCTGAGCCTCGGGGCCAGGCGGCTGCGCATCTGCTCCGCCTTCGCCTGTGCGATGCCGGCAGGCAGCAGCGCGGTACGAACGAGCAGGGTGAGAAGGACGACGGATGCCGCAGCCGCGGCGGATCCGGCGAGGGGCTCGAGCAGGGCCGAGAGGCCCATGAGGAGGGAGTAGGCCGCGTCGAGGATCGCGGCGATGGGCGGAAAGGCGTAGAGGTCCAAGGTGTGTCCGTTTCGTCCGGTGTCGGTTCGTGGCATGTGGCCACGACGGCGCCGGCGGACAGGGAAGCGCCCCGCGGGTACGGGGTCGGACGTGCGTCGGGGCTACGCGGCCAGTGCCGCGAACCCGGGCGCGCGCGGACGGGAGTGACCCGGAGCGTCGGGATGGCTCTGGGTGAGTCGCGTGAAGTCGTCGATCGCGCGGCGCGGGTGGGCTGTCGCGACGACGGCGCGGACAGGCTCGGCGCGGAGCGCGACGGCCACAGCAAGCAGAGCGAGCGCGGCGAGGGAGACTGCGGCAGCGGTGGCCGCCGCGACCGTGAGCCCGCCGGCGCCGGGCGTCGCGACGGTGCCGAGGAGCTCGGCCAGCGGGCGCAGCGCGACGGCGAAGACTTCGAGAATCAGGCGAAGCGCGACGCCGATCGATTCGAGCACGGCCGCCTCCTCCCGCCGGCTTCACGGTAACACGCGACGTCGAGCGGGATCGAGCCGCGCGGCGCCGGCTCGTGCGCGTCGCGGGGCGGCACCCTCTCGAAAACGCCGTTGAACTTCCGGTTCACACTGGGTCGTTGAACTTCCGGTTCACAGTGGGTCGTTGAACTTCCGGTTCACAGTGGGTCGTTGAACCTCCGGTTCACACTGGGACGCTGAACTTCCGGTTCCCGCTGGGTCGTTGAACTTCCGGTTCCCGCTGGGTCGTTGAACTTCCGGTTCACACTGGGACGCTGAACTTCCGGTTCGCACAGATGCGTCGGGGTCGAGTCCTGCACGTCATCGTGTGTGAACCGGAAGTTCAGTGATGGTCTGTGAACCGGAAGTTCAATGCCAAAGCGAACATGACCCGCCGCCAGGCAGCGACTCCGCCGACGCCCGCGACGCGGCTGGGCCCGCGACGCGGATGGGGGCGGAGCCACGCGGACGGGCGGGCTGAGCGACGCGGACGGGCGGGCTGAGCGAAGCGGCGGGGCACCGACGCAGGGGTGCCGAGCAAGCGATGGAGCCTTTCCTCCACAGACGGACTGGAGATCGCGCCATCCCCACCGCGGCTCATGTGACGACCCCGGCGTCGGCGGCATGAGGCAGGGTGGAGGGCGTGACCGCGACGACCGATACCCGCACCGAAGCCCTCGAGGTGCTGCGCGCGCTCGTCGGGCGCGACGACGCCGATTTCCACGACGGGCAGTACGAGGCGATCGAGGCGCTCGTCGACGACCGCCGGCGTGCGCTCGTGGTGCAGCGCACCGGGTGGGGCAAGTCGGCCGTCTACTTCGTCGCGACGCTTCTCCTGCGCCGTCGAGGTGCCGGACCCACGGTGCTCGTCTCCCCGCTTCTCGCGCTGATGCGCGACCAGATCGCGGCCGCCGCACGAGCCGGGGTGCGCGCGGTCAAGATCGACTCCACGAACGCGCACGAGTGGGGCGACGTGCTCGGCCGGCTCGACCGCGACGAGGTCGACGTGCTGCTCGTTTCGCCGGAGCGCCTCAATAACCCGTCCTTCCGAGACGAGCAGCTGCCGCAGCTTGTCGCCCGCATCGGACTGCTCGTCGTCGACGAGGCGCACTGCATCAGCGACTGGGGGCACGACTTCCGGCCCGACTACCGGCGCCTGCGCGATCTGATCGCCCGGATGCCCGCCGGTGTCCCCGTGCTCGCGACCACCGCGACGGCCAACAGCCGCGTGGTGTCCGACGTCGCCGAGCAGCTGGATGCCGGCAGCGCCTCGGGTGGGGGAGCGGATGCCGCATCCGCAGGCGTGCTCACCATCCGAGGTCCGCTGGCACGGGCCTCGCTCCGGCTGGGGGTGCTGCGTCTGCCCAACTCGCCGAGCCGGCTGGCCTGGCTGATCAGCCACCTGGGCGATCTCCCCGGCTCGGGGATCATCTACACGCTGACGGTCGCGGCGGCGAACGACACCGCCCGCCTCCTCCGTGAACGCGGCTACGACGTCCGGGCCTATACCGGGCAGACCGACACCGACGAGCGTGAGGAGTCCGAGGCGCTCCTCAAAGACAATCGTGTCAAGGCTCTCGTGGCGACCAGCGCACTCGGCATGGGATTCGACAAGCCCGACCTCGGCTTCGTGGTGCACCTCGGTGCTCCATCGTCGCCGGTGTCGTACTACCAGCAGGTCGGCCGCGCCGGGCGTGCCACCGAGTCCGCCGATGTGCTGCTCCTCCCCGGCACCGAGGACCGCGAGATCTGGCAGTACTTCGCAACGGCGTCGATGCCCGACCGTGAGCGCGCCGAGCGCGTGCTGTCGGCGCTTTCAGCCGCGACCGCGCCGATGTCGACGCCCGCGCTGGAGGCGGTGGTCGACATCCGCCGCACGCCCCTCGAGCTGCTGCTGAAGGTGCTGGATGTCGACGGTGCGGTGGCGCGCGTGCGCGGCGGATGGACGGCGACCGGCGAGGCGTGGACCTACGACGAGGAGCGCTATCGCCGCATCGCTGCCGAGCGCGTCGCCGAGCAGGAGCACATGGTCGAGTACGAAGAGACCTCGGGCTGCCGCATGGAGTTCCTGCAGCGGTCCCTCGACGACGACACCGCCGTGCCCTGCGGCCGGTGCGACAACTGTGCGGGCACCTGGTTCCCGACCGCGATCGCCGAGGGAGCGACGGATGCCGCGGCCGCGGCTCTCGACCGCGTCGGCGTGCCGATCGAGACGCGACGGCAGTGGCCCACCGGCGCCGATCGGCTGGGCGTGCCCGTCAAGGGCCGCATCGCCGTGGACGAGCAGGCCGGCGAGGGTCGCGCGCTCGCACGTCTCACCGACCTCGGCTGGGGTGGCGTCCTGCGCGATCTCTTCGCCGCCGGCGCCGCGGATGCGCCCGTTCCGCCCAACGTGCTCGGCGCGTGCGTGCGCGTCCTCGCCGAATGGGGCTGGGAGACGCGCCCGGTGGCGGTGGTGGCGATGCCGTCGCGCGCCAAGCCGCAGCTGGTGGACTCGCTCGCCCGCGGCATCGCCGAGGTCGGGCGCCTGCCTTTCCTCGGGTCGCTCGACCTCGTCGACGGCGGACCCACGGGTCAGCCGGGCGGGAACAGCGCGTTCCGGCTGGCGGGGGTGTGGGACCGGTTCTCGGCCGCAGGCCTCGACATCCCTGCGGGTCCTGTTCTGCTGGTCGACGACCGGGTGGACAGCGGCTGGACTCTCACCGTCGCCGCGCGCGAGCTGCGCCGCGCCGGTGCCGCCGCCGTGCTTCCGTTCGCGCTGGCACTCCGCGGCTGACACCGGGCCCACTGTTCGCGCTTCGTCTCGCTGGCGCTCGCTCAGCGACCGGGGGCGATGCCGCGGCCGCTCGCCGCTCGCCGCTCGCCGGTCGCGGTCGTTGAGGAGGCGCCGCAGATCGAGGAGAAACGTGGCGCCGCTGCTCAGCCGCTGGTCGGTGGTTTCGGCCGTGGCCGGCGCACGATGAGGTAGATCACAGCGCCGGCTACCAGCAGGATGAGCACAACGACCCATGGAACCCAGTTCATCGGTGACGCGGTGGTATCGCCCGCCTCCGCGGTAGGCGACGGAGACGACGTCTGCGAGGGCGACGGTGACGCGCTGGGCGTCGGCGTGGGTGTCGCCGTCTGCTCCGGCTCGGGCGTTGCCGTGGGCTCGGGAACCACCGTGGGCGCCGGCTCGGGCACCACCGTCGGTTCGGGTTCGGGTTCGGTTCGGGCTCGGGTGTGGGTTCAGGCGTGGGCTCCGGTGCCACGGTCGGCTCAGGCGTCGGCTCGACTGTCGGCTCGGGTGTCGGCTCGGCCGTGGGCACAGGCGTCCGCGTCGGCAGGATCGGCGTCCGCGTGGGCAGGTCCGTGGGCAGGGCCGTGGGCACGCCCGTCGGAAGCGTCGTCGGCAGAGCGGTCGGGATCGGGATCCCGCCGTTGCCGCAGCCGGCCAGGAGCGTGAGCGCGGCGGCGACGGCGAGCCCCGCCAGCACTCGGGCGGCGCGGGCGCCCTGCGGCGGCCGCGATTCGCGTGTCACACGGGGATGCGGCATCCGATTCCTCCACAGGGGTCTTGGCCGCATGCTAGGCCCGCGCGTCGGTGGCGGCCCGGATTCGGGTCGAGACACACCGGCCCCGCGCGAGAGGCCGCATTCCGCCGGCACGGCATGACCCCGTGTGACGCCGCGTGTCGCCGTGTCGCGGTGTGTGTCGTCACAGCATTTCGCAGTCTCCGGACGCGGGCGAGCATGACCACATGCCTTCCCCACTCATCTCGCCGACAGCGCTCGCCGATCTCATCCGCGGCGGCACCCCGCCGCGGATCCTCGACGTGCGATGGCGGCTCGATCAGCCCGAGGGCCGACCGGCGTACCTCGACGGGCACCTGCCGGGCGCCGTCTACGTCGACCTCGACCGCGAGCTCGCCCGGCGTGGCGACCCGCGCGAGGGCCGGCATCCACTCCCGCCGCGCGCCCAGCTGGAGGCTGCAGCGCGGCGATGGGGCATCCGCGACGGCGACACGGTGGTGGCGTACGACGACGTCCACTCGGTGGCCGCGGCGCGCGCGTGGTGGGTGCTGACCCGGTCGGGCCTCACCGACGTGCGCGTGCTCGACGGCGGGCTGCGAGGCTGGCTGGCCGAACGGCTGCCGCTCGAGACCGGGGATGTGCTGCCGAGACCGCCAGGGGACGTCGTGCTCGACGACATCACCGAGGGCGTGGCCGACATCGACGGCGTGGAGGAGTGGCCCGACCACGGGCTGCTGCTCGACGTACGCGCTCCGGAGCGCTACCGAGGGGACGCCGAGCCGCTCGACCCCGTCGGGGGTCACATCCCCGGTGCCGTCAATCTGCCGACCACGGTCCACCTGACGGCGGGCAGGTTCCGCTCGCCGGAGGAGATCCGCGCCGAGTTCGCCGCCGCCGGCGTCGCCGACGGAGTGGCCGTCGCCGCCTACTGCGGTTCGGGCATCGCGGCGACCCACACCGCGCTCGCGGGCGCCCTCGCCGGCATCGACGTGGTCGTCTATCCCGGCTCGTGGAGTCAGTGGTCGCGCTCGCGCGGACGACTCGCGGCCGTCGGCCCGGCGCCGTCGCTGGATGTGGTGCCGGTATGACCGCGCTGCTGAAGGACCCGGCGACCACGACCACGATCGCCGACCGCCCGCTGCGCGTGGTCGGTGTCTCCGGCTCGCTCCAGGAGCCGAGCCGCACCACCGCGCTGGTGCGGAGCATCCTCGCATCGGTGGCAGAGCGCATTCCCGCGCAGGTCGAGCTCGTCGAGATCGCGGCGCTCGGACCGGGGTTCGCCGGGGCGCTGAAGCGCGAGGATGTCGCGCCCGAGGTCGAGTCGGCGCTGCGGGCGATCGAATCCGCCGACCTGCTGGTGGCGGCGAGCCCGGTGTACCGGGCCTCGTTCACCGGGCTGTTCAAGCACCTGTTCGACTTCGTCGGCCAGTACGACCTCGTGGGCACGCCTGTGCTGCTGGCGGCGACCGGCGGCGGCGAGCGGCACGCGCTGATCATCGAGCACCAGCTGCGGCCGCTGTTCGGGTTCTTCCAGGCGCTCACGCTGCCGGTCGGCGTGTACGCGTCGACGACCGACTTCGCGAACTACGAGCTCACCTCGCCCGACGTCGCCCGCCGTATCGTGCAGGCCGTCGACCGCTCGCTTCCCCTCATCGAGCAGGCCGCGCTCGTTCGCCGGTCGGAGTACGTCGCCACCTGGTGACGCGGGTGGCCGCGTGGGCCCAGCCGCGGGCCGGCAGGTGCGCCGGGCCGCGGCATCCGTCATCGGCGTCTCTGCGCCGTGGCCGCCAACGGCGTCCTCGACGCCGCCCCCGGTGAGCGTCTAGACTGGCGCCCGTGTTGACCTGTCGGTGTTGTCGCCCCTGCTGCTGAAGCGTTCGCTTCGCACAGACCTCCGCGACCCCGCCAACCCTCCGCGCTCCCGCGCGGGCAACACTCCAGGACTCATCGTGCGTTACGCCCAGAGCGTGGCCGACCTCGTCGGCAACACCCCCCTCGTCCGCCTGACCCGTGTCACCGACGGCATCGCCGCCACCGTGCTGGCCAAGGTCGAGTACTTCAATCCCGGCGGCTCCGCCAAGGATCGCATCGCCCGCCGCATCATCGACGCCGCCGAACGCGACGGTCTGCTCGAACCCGGCGGCACGATCATCGAACCCACGAGCGGCAACACCGGCGTGGGCCTCGCGCTCGTGGCGGTGCAGCGCGGCTATCGCATGATCTTCGTGGTGCCCGACAAGTTCGCGGGTCCGAAGGTCGACGTGCTGCGGGCCTACGGCGCCGAGGTCGTGGTGACCGACACGAGCGTGCCGCCCGAAGACCCGCGCTCGTACTACAGCGTGTCGGATCGGCTCGTCCGCGAGATCCCCGGCGCGTTCAAGCCGAACCAGTTCGCGAATCCGAACGGGCCGCTGAGCCATTACGAGACGACGGGGCCGGAGATCTGGCGCGACACCGACGGCCGCGTGACGCATTTCGTCGCCGGCATCGGCACCGGCGGCACCATCACCGGCACGGGCCGGTACCTGCACGAGGTGTCGGGCGGCACGGTGCGGGTGATCGGCGCCGACCCCGAGGGCTCGATCTACTCGGGCGGCCCGCTCCACGGGTACCTCGTCGAGGGCGTCGGCGAGGACTTCTGGCCCGACAGCTACGACCCCGCGGTGCCCGACGAGATCCATCGCGTCTCGGATGCCGAGACGTTCGAGATGACCCGCCGTCTCGCCCGCGAGGAGGGTCTCCTGGTCGGGGGATCGAGCGGGATGGCGGTCGTCGCCGCGCTGCGCACCGCCCGCGAGCTGCCCGCCGACGACGTGGTCGTCGTGCTGCTGCCCGACCACGGCCGCGGCTACCTCAACCGGTTCTACGACGACGACTGGATGCGCGACCACGGGTTCGAGGTGAGCCGCGCCGAACCCACGGTCGTTGAGCGAGCCGCGGCTCCGACCGAGGTTCCGGTCGTTGAGCGAGCGAGGAACGAGCGAGACGAAACGCCTGCACGCGGCGCACACTCCGGCCCCGAGGCATCCGCGCAGGTCCCGGTCGTTGAGCGAGCGAGGAACGAGCGAGACGAAACGCCTGCACCCGGCGCACACCCCGGCCCCGAGGCATCCGCGCAGGTCCCGGTCGTTGAGCGAGCGAGGAACGAGCGAGACGAAACGCCTGCACCCGGCGCACACCTGGGCCCCGAGGCATCCGCGCAGGTCCCGGTCGTTGAGCGAGCGAGGAACGAGCGAGACGAAACGCCTGCACGCGGCGCACACCCCGGCCCCGAGGCATCCGCGCAGGTCCCGGTCGTTGAGCGAGCGAGGAACGAGCGAGACGAAACGCCTGCACGCGGCGCACACCAGGGCCCCGAGGCATCCGCGCTGGTCCCGGTCGTTGAGCGAGCGAGGAACGAGCGAGACGAAACGCCTGCACCCGGCGCACACCTTGGCCCCGAGGTATCCGGATCCACCCACGAAGGAGCACCCGCATGACCGAGCCCACGAACGACTCCGGTTTCGAGACCCGCGCGGTGCACGCCGGTCAGGCCTTCGACCCCACCACCGGGGCCGTGATCCCGCCGGTGCACTTCTCGACGACGTACGCGCAGGACGGTATCGGCGGGCTCCGCGAGGGCTACGAGTACGGTCGCAGCGGCAACCCGACCCGCACCGCTCTCGAGACGCAGCTCGCCGCGCTCGAAGGCGGCGCGCATGCCCTGTCGTTCGCGTCGGGACTGGCCGCCGAGGATGCGCTGCTGCGCGCCGCCCTCAAGCCCGGCGACGAGGTGCTGCTCGGCAACGACGTCTACGGCGGCACCTATCGGCTCATCGCGCGCGTGCTCGGCGCGTGGGGCATCGGCGTGCGCGTGGTCGACATGAGCGACCTCGGCGCGGTGCGGGCGGCCCTCGAGGACCGCCCGGCGCGCATCGTGTGGGTCGAGACCCCCAGCAACCCGCTGCTGCGCATCACCGACATCGCCGGGCTCGCGCGGCTCGGCCATGACGCGGGCGCCCTCGTCGTCGTCGACAACACGTTCGCGTCGCCCGCGCTGCAGCAGCCGCTGGCCTTCGGCGCCGACGTGGTGGTGCACTCGGCCACGAAGTATCTCGGCGGCCACTCGGATGTCGTCGGCGGCGCGCTCGTGCTCAACGACGAGGCCCTGTACGCAGAGGCGAAGTTCCTGCAGTTCGCCGTGGGCGCCGTCTCCGGCCCCCTCGACGCGTGGCTCACCACCCGCGGCATCAAGACGCTGGCCCTGCGCATGCGACGGCACAGCGAGAACGCGCACGCGATCGCCGAGTTCCTGTCGGGCCACGAGGCGGTCGAGCGCGTGTACTACCCCGGCCTGCCGTCGCACCCCGGGCACGAGGTCGCCGCGCGGCAGATGAGCGGGTTCGGCGGCATCGTCTCGGTCGCGCTGGCGGATGCCGCACCCGCCCGCCGATTCGCCGAGTCGACGCGCCTGTTCCAGCTGGCCGAATCGCTCGGGGGCGTCGAGTCGCTCATGAACTACCCCGACGAGATGACGCACGCCTCGGTGCGCGGCACCGAGCTCGCCGTGCCGCCCGAGGTGGTGCGGCTGTCTGTCGGCATCGAGTCGGTCGCCGACCTCCTCGCCGACCTCGACCAGGCCCTCGCCGGCCTCTGACCCCCCGCGCCCCGCGCCCCGCGCCGCCGCCACCCGGTGTCCCCGCGTCCCTTTGTTGACTTGCGCTGAACGTACGCGACACGCCGGGCGTGGCGTACGTATAGCGCAAGTCAACGTGATCGGGAGGGTCGTGGCAGGACGCGTGTCCCCGTCGACGGCGTCACTCGCGAGTGGTTCCCGCC
>NZ_JBJDRL010000045.1:0-32514 GCF_044987475.1 Microbacterium sp. ZW CA_36 | reverse complement strand
AGCCCCTACCGTGCGCGGTCCGTCCCCCCGACGACGACGGCTGCGCGCGCCGAGCCTGCCCGCCACGCGCCACAGGCGTACGTCGATACGGCGGCGGCCGAGGCGGCCGGGAGGCGCCGCCGACGCCGCCGGGCCATCGTCGCGGCGGTGGCGGCATCCGTTCTCGTCATCGTCGTCGTTGTGTCTCTCGCGGCTCTGCTGACCGCCGGCTGACCGGGCTGACCGCAGCCCCATCTGGCCCGCGCCACGGCGTGTCGCAGCCTCGTTCTGCCCGCGGCGTGCTTGCGCGTTTGCCCGGTCCCCGAAAGCCACGTATCATGGATCGGGTGTGCGCTCACGCGCGCCGTCAACCGTGCCTCGGTGCGGCGAACGGTGTGGGCGCCGCATCTCAGGGAACGGCCTGCGAACAGGCCACCCCCACGGCATACCCACCAAGCAAAGCGCGTCAGTCTTTCTGCCGCGTCGGTGGGTCCGCGTGAGCCCGCAGCGTCATGAATCGCAAGATCCGGATGCGGCGGGGGAGACCACGACGCTGTCACCGTGCAGCACAACAAGGAGAGAACGTGCCAACCATTCAGCAGTTGGTTCGCAAGGGTCGCTCGCCCAAGGTCTCGAAGACCAAGGCGCCGGCGCTCAAGGCGAACCCGCAGCAGGCCGGTGTCTGCACCCGTGTGTACACCACCACCCCGAAGAAGCCGAACTCGGCGATGCGCAAGGTCGCCCGTGTGAAGCTCCGCAACGGCACCGAGGTCACCGCGTACATCCCCGGTGAGGGCCACAACCTGCAGGAGCACTCGCTCGTGCTCGTCCGCGGCGGCCGTGTGAAGGACCTCCCCGGTGTCCGCTACAAGATCGTCCGCGGTGCACTCGACACCCAGGCAGTCAAGAACCGTAAGCAGGCTCGCAGCCGCTACGGCGCGAAGAAGGGCTAAGCAAGATGCCTCGTAAGGGACCCGCCCCGAAGCGCCCCGTCGTCAACGACCCGGTATACGGCGCACCCATCGTCAGCCAGCTGGTGAACAAGATCCTCGTCGACGGCAAGAAGTCGATCGCCGAGTCGATCGTGTACACCGCCCTCAAGGGTGTCGAGGCGAAGAACGGCCAGGACGCCGTCGCCACGCTCAAGAAGGCGCTCGACAACGTGCGCCCCACCCTCGAGGTCAAGAGCCGCCGCGTCGGCGGCTCGACCTACCAGGTGCCGGTCGAGGTCAAGCCTCACCGCGCCAATACGCTCGCGCTCCGTTGGCTCGTGAGCTACGCGAAGGGTCGTCGTGAGAAGACGATGACCGAGCGCCTCCAGAACGAGATCCTGGACGCGTCGAACGGCCTGGGTGCCGCGGTCAAGCGCCGCGAGGACACCCACAAGATGGCCGAGTCGAACCGCGCCTTCGCGCACTACCGCTGGTAAGCCGCTTCCTGCCGCTCCCGTGTCATCCACGGGAGCGGCGGGACCGCGACATCCGTCACCACAAGTAAGGACAGACCCCCGTGGCACAAGAAGTGCTCACCGACCTCAACAAGGTCCGCAACATCGGCATCATGGCGCACATCGATGCCGGCAAGACGACGACGACCGAGCGCATCCTGTTCTACACGGGCGTCAACCACAAGATCGGCGAGACGCACGACGGCGCTGCCACCACCGACTGGATGGAGCAGGAGCAGGAGCGCGGCATCACGATCACGTCGGCCGCCGTCACCTGCTTCTGGGACAAGAACCAGATCAACATCATCGACACCCCCGGCCACGTGGACTTCACGGTCGAGGTCGAGCGGTCGCTGCGCGTCCTCGACGGCGCCGTCGCCGTCTTCGACGGCAAGGAGGGCGTCGAGCCCCAGTCCGAGACGGTGTGGCGTCAAGCCGACAAGTACGACGTGCCCCGCATCTGCTTCGTCAACAAGATGGACAAGCTGGGCGCTGACTTCTACTTCACGGTCGACACCATCGTCAACCGCCTGAAGGCCAAGCCGCTCGTGATCCAGCTGCCCATCGGCGCGGAGAACGACTTCGTGGGCGTCATCGACCTCGTCGAGATGCGCGCGCTGGTCTGGCCCGGCGACGCCAAGGGCGACGTGACCATGGGCGCCAAGTACGAGATCCAGGAGATCCCGGCCGAGCTCGCCGACAAGGCTGCCGAGTACCGCGAGAAGCTGCTCGAGACGGTCGCCGAGTCCGACGAGCACCTGCTCGAGAAGTACTTCGGCGGCGAGGGCCTCACGGTCGCCGAGATCAAGGGCGCCATCCGCAAGCTCACCATCGCCTCGGAGCTCTACCCGGTGCTCTGCGGCTCGGCGTTCAAGAACCGCGGCGTGCAGCCGATGCTCGACGCCGTCGTGGACTACCTCCCCTCGCCCCTCGACGTCCCCGCCATCGAGGCGAAGGACCCGAAGAACGAAGAGGTCATCATCGAGCGTCACGCCGACCGTGACGAGCCGTTCGCGGCGCTCGCGTTCAAGATCGTGACGCACCCGTTCTTCGGTCGCCTCACCTACATCCGCGTGTACTCGGGCCACCTCGACTCCGGCGCCCAGGTCGTCAACGCGACCAAGGGCAAGAAGGAGCGCATCGGGAAGATCTTCCAGATGCACGCCAACAAGGAGATGCCGGTCGACTCGGTCACCGCCGGTCACATCTACGCCGTCATCGGCCTCAAGGACACCACCACGGGTGACACGCTGTCCGACAGCGCCAACCAGGTCGTCCTCGAGTCGATGACCTTCCCCGAGCCGGTCATCGAGGTCGCGATCGAGCCCAAGACGAAGGCCGACCAGGAGAAGCTGGGTCTCGCGATCCAGAAGCTCGCCGAGGAGGACCCGACGTTCCGCGTCGAGCAGAACTCCGAGACCGGTCAGACCGTCATCAAGGGCATGGGCGAGCTGCACCTCGACATCCTGGTCGACCGCATGAAGCGCGAGTTCAAGGTCGAGGCCAACGTCGGCAAGCCGCAGGTGGCGTACCGCGAGACGATCCGCAAGGTCGTCGAGCGTCACGACTACACGCACAAGAAGCAGACCGGTGGTTCGGGTCAGTTCGCGAAGATCCAGTTCGCGCTCGAGCCGCTCGAGGTCACGGCCGACAAGACGTACGAGTTCGAGAACAAGGTCACCGGTGGCCGCATCCCGCGCGAGTACATCGAGCCGACCAACCAGGGCTTCCAGGACGCCATGAACATCGGCGTGCTCGCCGGCTACCCCATGGTGGGCGTGAAGGCGATCCTCACGGACGGCGCGTCGCACGACGTCGACTCGTCCGAGATGGCGTTCAAGATCGCCGGCTCGATGGGCTTCAAGGAGGCCGTCCGCAAGGCGAACCCCGTCATCCTCGAGCCGCTCATGGCGGTCGAGGTGCGTACTCCCGAGGAGTACATGGGCGACGTCATCGGCGACCTCAACTCGCGCCGTGGCCAGATCCAGTCCATGGAGGACGCACAGGGCGTCAAGGTCGTCCGCGCGCTGGTCCCGCTGTCCGAGATGTTCGGCTACATCGGCGACCTGCGCTCGAAGACCTCGGGCCGGGCCGTGTACTCGATGGAGTTCGACAGCTACGCCGAGGTTCCCCGCGCCGTGGCCGACGAGATCATCCAGAAGGTCAAGGGCGAGTAACCCTTTTCCCCCGGGATGCCTCGGTGACGAGGCATCCCGGGGGCACAACTTCACACAGAATCAACAGAACCGTCTCCACTAAGGTGGAGATATCCCCGTAGACGACCGGTCGCAAACCAGTGCCCGGAAGTTCTACACGACCGTCCTGAGGAGGACCCAGTGGCTAAGGCCAAGTTCGAGCGGACCAAGCCGCACGTGAACATCGGAACGATCGGTCACGTCGACCACGGCAAGACCACGCTCACCGCAGCGATCTCGAAGGTGCTCGCCGACACCTACCCGTCGGCCACCAACGTGCAGCGCGACTTCGCGTCGATCGACTCCGCTCCCGAGGAGCGCCAGCGCGGTATCACGATCAACATCTCGCACGTCGAGTACGAGACCCCGAAGCGTCACTACGCTCACGTCGACGCCCCGGGTCACGCCGACTACATCAAGAACATGATCACCGGTGCTGCTCAGATGGACGGCGCGATCCTCGTGGTCGCCGCCACCGACGGCCCGATGGCGCAGACGCGCGAGCACGTGCTGCTCGCCAAGCAGGTCGGCGTCCCCTACCTGCTCGTCGCGCTGAACAAGTCCGACATGGTCGACGACGAGGAGATCCTGGAGCTCGTCGAGCTCGAGGTTCGCGAGCTGCTGTCGTCGCAGGACTTCGACGGTGACAACGCTCCGGTCGTGCGCGTCTCGGGCCTCAAGGCTCTCGAGGGCGACGCCGAGTGGACCGCGAAGATCCTCGAGCTCATGGAGGCGGTCGACGAGTCGATCCCTGACCCGGTGCGCGACAAGGACAAGCCGTTCCTGATGCCGATCGAGGACGTCTTCACGATCACCGGTCGTGGCACGGTCGTCACGGGCCGCGCCGAGCGCGGTACCCTCGCGATCAACTCCGAGGTCGAGATCGTGGGTCTGCGCCCGACGCAGAAGACGATCGTCACCGGTATCGAGATGTTCCACAAGCAGCTCGACGAGGCATGGGCCGGCGAGAACTGTGGTCTGCTCCTGCGCGGCACCAAGCGTGACGACGTCGAGCGCGGCCAGGTCGTCGTGAAGCCCGGTTCGGTCACCCCGCACACCAACTTCGAGGGCACGGCGTACATCCTGTCCAAGGAGGAGGGCGGCCGTCACAACCCGTTCTTCACGAACTACCGTCCGCAGTTCTACTTCCGCACCACCGACGTCACCGGCGTCATCACGCTGCCCGAGGGCACCGAGATGGTCATGCCCGGCGACACCACCGACATGACGGTCGAGCTGATCCAGCCGATCGCCATGGAGGAGGGCCTCGGCTACGCGATCCGTGAGGGTGGCCGCACCGTCGGCGCCGGCACGGTCACGAAGATCATCAAGTAAGGTTCTTCGCGCGATCTCCAGAGGGGGTCGGACCCGCAAGGGTCCGGCCCCCTCTTTCGTCGTCCCCGGCCCTCCTCGTCCTGCGTTCGCGACCGTGCCCCTGCGTTCGCGACCGTGCCCCTGCGTTCGCGACCGTGCCCATCCCGTCGCGACCGTGTCCCTCCCGTCGCGACCGTGCCCCTCTCGTCGCGACCGTGCCCGGGCATGCTCGACGCAGAACGGGCATGCTCGACGCAGAAAGGGCATGGTCGACGGGGAGCGCGGAGGCTCCTGCACAGGGAACGTGGAGACGAAGGTGGGCGGGTGGAGTGCACGGATGCCGCGACTTATGCCCATCGCGGGGAGCCGGGTCGCCACAGTGGGAGCATGTCGCGAAGGAGCCGGACGGTCCGAGTGGTGCCGCGCCATACGCGGGGCCCTGGTGAGCCTGCCTTCGACGGGATGCCGCAAGAGGACCACACGCGGCTGCGACCCGGCGCCTACGTCCGGACGTCGGAGTGGGATGCGGTGTTCGCCGAGGAGCGGCTGCGAGCCCGGGCACGCGCGGTCGCTGGACGCGTGACCGCGCCGGGATCGGCCTTCTGCCGAATGACGGCCGCCGCCTGCCACCGGCTTCCCGTGTACCGGTGGCGCTCCGACCGCGTGGACATGGTCTGCGCCCGACCGCATACCCGGCGCAACGGGCGGGACGTTCTGCGGCACCAGGAACCACTTCCTGAGCAGGACGTCGTCCTGATCGACGGCATTCGCGTGACCTCGCTCGATCGCACGGTCTACGACGTCATCCGCACGGCGTCGATGGAGACCGCGCTCGTCGTGTATGACGCTGCGCTCCGAAAGCTCGCCTGGAACGAGGCCACGCGGTCTTACGACGGTGCCAAGGCGGCGGAGTTTCGCGCGCTCGTCGGCGCTCGGATCATCCGAGGCGCCGGTGCCCGCGGCATCCGTCGAGCGCGCTTCCTCGCTGGGATCGCCGACGGGCGTGCGCAACTTCCGGGGGAGACGATCACGCGGCTATGGATGCGACAGCTCGGCGTGCCC
Source organism: Microbacterium sp. ZW CA_36 (assembly GCF_044987475.1). Classification (NCBI taxonomy): domain Bacteria; kingdom Bacillati; phylum Actinomycetota; class Actinomycetes; order Micrococcales; family Microbacteriaceae; genus Microbacterium; species Microbacterium sp. ZW CA_36. The sequence goes on along the minus strand of NZ_JBJDRL010000045.1, from coordinate 26,517 downwards.
GAGCCAGAACTTCAGTACCGCATCGACTTCCCGGACGGCACGTTCGCCCTGCTCGACCTCGCCTGGCCGGCCCTCGGGCGGTGGGTGGAGTTCGATGGCGCGTTCAAGCTCACCGACGAGGACGTGATGGGTGGGCGCACCGCAGCGGAGGTCAGTGCCGATCAGCAGAAGCGCGAAGACCGCGTGCGTCGGTTGACAGGATGGCGGTGCGATCGCCACGGATTCGAACGGATGCCGAGCATCGACGCATTCGCGGACTACCTGCGTTCGATCGGGCTGCTGTGAGCCGCAGTCGCGGGCCGCGGCGCCGGGCTCAGATCATGCACTGCGGCCGGGGTTTCGCCGCGGCATCCGTTCCCGCCACAATTGGCCTGACGCCTCGCCGGGGGGCGGCCGAAGGAGTGAGCATGGGCGGTTTCGACGACCTCGTCAACCAGGGCAAGGATCTCTACGCGCAGAACAAGGACAAGATCGGCGAGTTCCTGAAGTCCGAGCAGGCCGAGGACATCAGCGACAAGGTGCTGGACGGCGCCTCGGGCATCGCGAAGAAGGTCGTGCCGGAGGAGCACCACGACACCGTGGACGACATCCGTGGGAACGTCGACGGAGCGGTCGGCAACCAGTAGAACCATCTGCGATAAGGACGGCCCGGGGGAACCCGGGCCGTTTTCCATTTCTCGGAGTTATTACGCGACTTTCGGCAATCGTTACCTTGTCGCTATCGCCCGAATCGGATATTCCTCGGGTACTTGACGCGCGCAGGTACTCGGCATACGTTGACGGCGGGAACACGTTTCGGCTCGTGTTTGGGGAAACGCCGAACCTCTTGGGGATCTTGGGGAACGTCGCTTTAATCCACGGCCGTTACGTGCTGGGAGGGGCCTCTTCTGGGGCGCCCTGTGTCGTGACGACCAAGGGTGAAGTGATGTTCAGTCGTACTTTTGCGCGCGCCTCGAATGAGGGACTGCGCCGCCGCATGCGTCAAGAGCGGACTCAGGAGCGCAAGATCGCGCTCCAGAGACGCTGGTATGTGGGAGGGCTCGCGGCTGTCGTCGCGAGCTCGCTCGTGTTCTCGGGGATGTCCCCGGCCACCGCCGAGGAGGTGACCCCCACCGATCCCGCCGCCACCAGTGAGGCGACGACCACCGACACCGCATCGACGGATGCCGAGACCCCGCCGCCTGCGGAAGAGACGGCCGCTGAAGAACCCGCAGCCGAAGAACCTGCGGCGCCGCCGGCTGAGGAGCCGGCCGCTCCTGAGGCGAGCGTTCCGGAGGGCGACGCGCCGGAGGGTGACGCGCCGTTCTCGGCACTGGCTGCACCGCTCGCAGACGCGGAGATCGCCCCGATGGCGCTGCTGGCCTGTGACGGCTGGCCCGTCGCAGGGTCGCCCGTCGCGGGCTTCGAGATCGACGGCAACATGTGCCTCGACGGCGACGGATCCCTGGACTGGGCGACCGTGGGCGGTCAGCCGGTCCGGATGGACGGTTTCGACGATTCCACGGCGTTCACCCAAGGCGCGAAGGAGAGCAATTGGCCGTGGAGCGCCGCCCAGATCGGCGGAACAGCCTCGTCCGGCAAGACAGACATCGGGAACGTGTACGCGTATACGCAGACCGTCGCGGGCCATGTCTACGCCTACCTCGGCTTCGAGCGCCAGGTGAACACAGGCTCGGTCTCGTATCACGTCGAACTCAACCAGGCTGCCAACGCGTTCGGGCCGGTACCGACCCGCACCGTCGGGGACCTGCGCCTCACGATCGAGCAGAACGGCAACAACACGATCGCTCTGGTGGGTGCCGACGTCTGGGATGGCGACAGCTGGAGTCCCCTCGGAACGCTCGCCGGATTCGTCGGTCAGGTGAACCAGGGGCCCATCAACCGGATCACAGGGACGGACGAACTCGAGACCGGCACCTTCGCTGAGGCGGCGATCGACCTGACAACGCTCTTCGGAGAGGACGGTTGCAGCGGCAACTACGGCGTGCTGAACGTCCGATCCAGCGCTTCTCCAGAAGAGACCTCGTCTCTCGAAGACTGGATCAGCCCGGTCCCGCTGAACGTGCCGTCGACCTGTGCGACGCTGACGATCCTCAAGACCGGCGTGAACGGCACCCCGCTCGCGGGCGCCGAGTTCTCGATCAGCCCGAACCCCACGACGGGCACGGGCTCGACGACCGGCACCACCGACGCGAACGGCAAGATCGTCTTCAACGGCAACGTGCTGCCGGGCGTCTACACGGTGACCGAGACGAAGGCTCCGACCGGCTACCTCCTGCCGACGTCCGACAACCCGCAGCAGGTCACCCTCGGTGACGCGGAGTCGAAGACGCTGACGTTCGTAGACCCGCTCGGCACGGTGACGTGGCTCAAGCACGACGGCGCCGGCAACCTGCTGGGTGGCGCGACCTTCCAGGTCGTCGCCGACACCGGCGGCGTCGCCGCGGGCGCAGCGAGCTTCCCGCGGACCGTCGTCGACAACGGCACGAACGATACCGACCCGGCTCCGGGCGTTATCAAGGTGGTGAATGTCCCGATCGGCACCTACACGGTGACCGAGACGGTGGCCCCCACCGGCTATGTGCTCGACGCGACCCCGCAGAACTTCGCCATCAGCCAGCAGGCGCCTAACGCCACGCTCACCAACCCGTTCGTGAACATCCCGTTCGCGACGGTGACGCTCAGCAAGACCTGGGTCAACTCGTTCACGGGCGACACGGCCGACCTCTCCATCGGGGGAGCCGCCACGGCGAACGGCACCTCGACGGCACCGACCAACGGTCAGGTCGTCCAGGTCTCGGTCGCACCGGGCTCGGCACTGACGCTCGCCGAGGTTCTTCCCGACGCCAACACCGGCGAGTACTCGTCGACCCTCGCGTGTGTCGGGGCGACCGTCTCGAACAACACGGGAACCGGCGGCTCGATCACAGTGCCCGCGTACCCGGCTTCGGCTGCGGGCGTGCAGTGCACGTTCACGAACACCGCCATCCAGAAGACAGTCACGTTGCAGAAGCACTGGCTCGACGCTCTTGAGGGCGACGAGGCCGAGCTGCACGCAGGCCCGGCGACGGCGACTTCCACGGCGAACGGCAGCCCCGACCAGCTCGACCTGGTGAACATCGCGCAGACCTCGGTCCGCGTCGGTGACACGGTGGCGCTGAGCGAGATCCTGAGCGGTGTCGGCAGCTATGGCTCGACCTACTCCTGCACGTCGGGTCAGACGACCGACGACGGCAGCGGGACGTCCTTCACGCTGACGGTGCCGAATGCCAACGTCACCTGTACCTTCACCAACACGGCCGACCGCGCGACGGTCACCCTGAACAAGCAGTGGGTCAACGCCTTCCAGGGCGACGAGGCCGACCTGTCGATCACGGGTGCCGCGACGGACACGGCGACTTCGGTCGCGACCGGCGGCGACAGCACCGACAACACCAACGCGGTATCTGTGGATGTTCGCGTGGGTGAGAAGGTCACGCTCTCGGAGAGCCTGCCCGGTGAGAACACGGGTCAGTACACCTCGACCTGGTTCTGTTCGGACGGCTCGCAGGGCCAGGGCGGCAGCATCCCCGAGATCACGGTCGACGAGGATCTCGACTGCACCATCGTGAACACCGCCGACGAGATCATCGTCACGCTCGACAAGCGCTGGATCGACGCCTTCGCGGGCGACGTCGCGTCGCTGTCGATCAACGGGACGGAAGCCGACTCGACGGCGAACGGCACGACGAACCAGCTCGACGATGGCGTGGTCACCCTGACGGTGCGCGTCGGCGACGAGGTCAACATCCACGAGACGCTCGACAGCGCCGTCAACACCGGTGAGTACGACAGCACCTATGCGTGCTCGACGGTCGCGAACGGCGTCGGGCAGGGACGCGACTTCGACTTCGTGGCCCCTGACTCGGATGTGAACTGCACGTTCACGAACACGGCCGTGAAGGTCGGCGTCGTGCTGCACAAGGAGTGGGTCGGCGCCGTTCTCGGTGACGAGACGACGCTCGCGGTGACGCCTGAATCCGGTCCGATCCTGACCAAGCTGTCGAAGGTCATCGGGACGGGCACGTTCATCGACAACACCAACACCGTGATCGTCCAGGCGCGCATCGGCGCCGTGCTGCCGATGAACGAGACGATCTCGCTCTCCGCCCTCGGTCAGTACGACTCCACCTACAACTGCGTCGGCGGCGGACAGGCTTCGGGCACCGGCATCGGCCGGAGCTTCGAGCTGACCGTGACCGGCCCGGGCATCCTGTGCTACTTCGTCAACCAGGCGAAGACGGCCACGGTTCACCTTCAGAAGACGTGGGTGAACGGTCAGGAGGGTGACTCCGCCGATCTGACCATTTCCGGCGTCCCGGCGACCGAAGACATCTCGGTGTCGAACGGTGACGTCGGTCCGTGGACCGACACCGACAACGCGATCCAGAAGCAGGCGCTGATCGGCTCCCAGGTGACGGTCAGCGAGGTGCTCGACGTGGTCGCGGGCGAGGCTTCCGACTACACCAGCTCGCTGGTCTGCCTCAATGCCGATGACGAGACCGTGCTCGCCGCGAGCGCGAGGTCGGGCACGTTCACCATGCCGAACGAGAGCATCTGGTGTGAGTTCACCAACACGGCCGAGCGTCCGACGCTCTCGCTCGTGAAGGTCGTGAACGGCGCCGACGTTGCGGACACCAACTGGCAGCTCTTCGGAACTCCGGAAGACGGTGACGTCGTCACCAACCCGGCCGGCGGCGATGTCGCTCCGACCGCGGTGCTGCCCGGTGTGCAGTTCGGTCTCTCGGAGGACCTGATCGGCGACATCCCCGGACTCGACGAGTTCGAGCCCGAGGAGTGGTCGTGCGTGTCTGACGACGACGGCACGATCGGGCTGACGGACAGCGAGCCGGGCGCGGCGACGCTGCGCGGCCTCGACAAGGGTGAGCACGTGGTGTGCACGATCGTCAACACCCACGTCGACCAGGGCTTCACGGTCGACAAGAACGTCGTCGAATCGGTGCAGAACGAGGACGGGTCGTGGACGGTGACCTACGAGATCACCGTGCACAACAACAGCGTCCTGGTACCGATCACGTACGACCTGACCGACACGCTCGACACTCCGACCGACGGCGTCACGTACACGGGCGCGTCGTGGACCGGACCGACGAGCGGCACGTGGGCACTGCCGAGCCTGACCGCTCAGCTGGCCGACGACCAGGTAGCCGCTCCGAGCAATGGAGCGAACGACCCGGTCTACACCGTCTCGGTCGACGTCGAGGTGACTGCCGTCCCGGAGACGCCCGAGCCGTGTGATGCGGAAGAGGCGGACGGAATCGGCATCGTCAACACGGCGTACCTGACCGTCGGCGAGGTCGCCGAAGACGACAGTGCCTGTGGCACGGTCCACTACGACGACGTCTCGATCGAGAAGACGGCGACGAACCTGCCGGAGGCTCCGGAAGGCGAGGAGCCGTGGGCCGAGGTCGGTGACACGTTCGACTACGTCCTCACCGTCACCAACAACGGAACCCGCGATGCGGAGGACGTCGTGGTGACCGATCCGGTGCCCGAGCGTCTCGAGGTGACGAACATCGAACTGCCGGAGGGCTGGACGAACGACAACGCGCCCGAGCTGGTGGACGGCGACAACGTCGTGAGACTCAGCATCCCGACACTGGGAGCGGGCGAGTCGGTCGACATCACCATCACGGTCGAGTTCCTCGCCCCGGACTACCCGGAGGGAGCGGAAGAGCCGCCCACACCGATCGACGAGCTCGTCAACGAGGCCTGTGTCGCAGCCCTCTCCGACGAGGATCCGACGAACGACTGCGACGAGGTGGAGATCCCGGTCCGCGAGATCACGGCGGTGGTCTACACCAGCTGCATCGGCGACGCCCCGCTGCTGGGCTGGACGATCTCGAAGTCCGGCACGCTGCTGGACTACCCGATCGACTTCCTGTGGACGCCCGACAGCCTCGAGCCGACCACGGAGCCCCAGGAAGTGGCGATCACCCACCCGGGTGGCGACACGACATGGAGCGATGAGATCGACTGGGTCGGAACGGCGTTCACGCCTTCCGGAGTCTCGATCGACTACCCCGGATGGCGGCCGATCGTGGCGAGCGACATCGTGCCCGGGTCGAATCCCGCGCAGTACTACCTGCCGGGAACGACCGACGTGATGACGCCGGAGGAGCAGCCGCAGTATGTCTTCAACGGCCTCATCCTCGACCCGAGTGAGTTGGACTACTCGTGGCGCCTCGGATCGACGGTGACGTTCAGCGTCAACCCGACGCTCGAGTTCGCCGTCGAGTACCCGGAGGCGACTCCTGAGTGCTCCGTGGCCCGCCACTCGGACGTCCAGATCGAGAAGACGGCGAGCGTCGAGAAGACGGACCCGGGCGCGTCCTTCACCTACACCCTCGCGGTGCAGAACGTGAGCGACGACGCGGCCGCCGAATCGGTCGTGGTCACGGACGCCATCCCCGCCGACATCAAGATCACGGACGTGACCTGGGCCGGCAAGGGTGACGACGCGGTGTTCCCGAACTGGCAGACCTGTGAGGTCACCGGTCAGGACAGCGCGGGCTATGGCGGATCGCTCGACTGCGTGCTCTTCGGGCCGCTCCAGCCTCAGGGTGCGAACGAAGGCGCTTCGGCGGCTCCGACCATCACCCTGGCGGCGACCGTGAACCCGGCATCCAAGAGCAGCTCGATCACCAACGTGGCAGTCGTCGACTACCACACCTTCGGTGACCCGGATGACGCGGGCCGTGACTCCGACGACGCCACCGTGCTGCTGTCGGCGCTCCCGGCCACGGGTGGGGAACTGCCGCCGCTGCTGGTCATCATGGGCCTGTTCGCTCTGCTCGGAGGCACGACGATGCTGATCATCGCCCGCCGCCGCCGCGGAGAGGTCAAGGCGACCGTCTGACGTGAGAGAGGGCGGGACCGCCCCAAGGCCCGCTCTCTCCCACCCACTTCCGACCTGCTCTGACGGGCCGGAAGCTCGAGCCCCTCGCACCCCGAACGCGAGGGGCTCGAGCATGTCTGCGGCACGCCGCGGAGGTCGGATGCCGCGGCAGCCGCATCCGTTCCGCGCGCCGATTCGCGCATTCGGCCGGGGAGCGATAGCCTGCACGAACGGCGGTCCTCCGTCGTTTTCGCAGCCTTCGGGAAAGGCGGCGGAAATCCGGTCTCACGCGGCCCCGCCAGGTGATCCGGGAACCGGCCCTCACGGTCCGGACAAGGTGTGCCCCCGCGCACCGCATCAAGGTCGGAAGAAGATCGGCACCCCCGTGCCGGACGAGTACGACGTGCCCCCGCGCGTCGCAGAGAAGTACGGCGTGCCCCCGCACGCTGCTGGGAAGTACGGCGTGCTCCGGTGCGTCGCTGGGAAGTACGGTGCGCTCTGCGCACCGCTGGGACGGCGCTCGGCGCCGATTAGGGGAGGAACACTGTGTCTGCAGTGCGCAAGAGAACTTTCACGGCTTTGGCTGGGGCGCTGGTGGCCGCGGCACTCGTCGTGGCCCCGCTGGTCACGGCCGGCGCGTCCGCCGCGCCGCCCGCGGACGACGGCGATGCGGTCACGATCGTCGGCGAGATCGGAGTTCTGGAGGATTTCACGCCCGAGGCGAACAAGGCCTCATACTGGGAGGCGCGCTACGCCGCCTTCAACGCTGACTGCTTCGCTCACGACAAGAGCGACCGCACCCCGCACGGCTCCATCACCGATGACGGCTTGACGGTGACGCTGAGCGAGTTCGACGAATCGTGGGGCTACGACGGCTGGGTGGCGCTGATCGTCAAGGGCGCCACGACCAACAACGTGGTCGAGAGCCCCGAGGCAGGAGTCGCCTATGCCTCGCCGCCCACGGGCAGCGGTGTGCAGTCCGAGGTGTCGCACTGGATCGTCTGCAAGGGCGACCACCCCGAGGGTGAGCCGACCGTCGTGACGCCTACGCTTACGGTGACTCCGCCGACATGTCTTGCTGATGGGTTCATCACCCGCAGCGACGACGTGAACTGGACTTCTGAGGAGAACGGCGACGGCACGACGACTTGGACCGCGTTGCCGAATCCCGGCACGATTTTCGAGGCGGGTGTGAAGGTCAGCTGGACCGTCCCGGACCTCGCCCAGCTCACCGATGACTGCGAGTCCGAGGAACCGGAGCAGCCGGAGCCCCTGAAGAGCGAGTCCAGCAAGACGACCTTCGACTGCGCGACCACGACGGCGACGGTCACCACGACCACCACGACCACGGAGTACATCTGGAACGCGGAGACCGAGACCTGGGTGCTCGGCGAGCCGACTTCGGAGGACGTCGTCACCGAGCGCGACCTCACCGAGGCCGAGATCGACGAGAACTGCCCGCTCGTTCCCGGTGACATCGACTCGGTCTGCGTGGGCGACGTGCCCTACCTCGGCTACGCGGTGACGCTGCCCGAGGGCTTCGAGGCGGACAGCGAGACCCCCGTCACGATCACGTTCGTGAACCCGGATGGCGAGGACTACGTCGTCGAGAACCAGCCGCTGAGCGGCGAGCTGCTGTGGCCGGGTGCCTCGGCGACCGCGCCCAAGATGTGGCCGGGCTGGGAGCTCGTGAACGGCGAGTACGTCCAGACTGACGGCAACTTCGCGTGGACCCGCGCCGGCGTCACCGTCCGCTTCGAGGTCAACCCGTCGTACTCGACCGAGGTCCAGTACCCCGAGGCATCCGCAGAGTGCGCCAACCCGCCGGTCGGCGGGGGCACCCCGGCGTCGACCGACACCGAGGCGCTGGCCGTGACCGGTGGCGGCGTCAGCCCGATCGTCGTCGCAGCGGGCGGCGCGGCACTGTTCGCCGGCATCGCCGTCGTGGCGATCGCGGCCTACCGTCGCCGTCACGCGAGCATGCAGTAACACCGACTCATCGGTGGAGAAGGGGCGGTCGCGCACAGCGCGGCCGCCCCTTCTGCTGTGGTCAGCGGCACCCCGCCGGCGCCCCGTCTGGGAAACGGCCGAGCATACCCGCGCCGCGACACGCCCGAGTTTGCGACACGCCCGGGCTGCACGTAGACTAGTGAGGTTCCACATTCCGACGCCCCTCTTGGCGTGCGTCGGATCACTGCCAGGGCAGTGCATAGGCAAGCGCAACGCGCTGGGTCCTAGGCCGCGGGCAGCAGAACCACCACATCTCGAATCCACCCACTGCGGAGCCATGCTTCGCGCGCGGGCGGAGAACGGATACCGGGAGCAGCGCTTCGGCGCGACACCCGGATTGACAGCAGAACAGCGGTGCGCAAGTGCCAGGCGCAAAGCGCCACGTGCGTCCAATGCCACTGGGGTATGACGCGAGAAAGAGAGTGAGCAGACAATGGCGGGACAGAAGATCCGCATTCGCCTGAAGTCGTACGACCACGAGGTCATCGACTCGTCGGCACGCAAGATCGTCGACACCGTGACCCGTGCGGGCGCGACGGTCGTGGGCCCCGTGCCCCTTCCCACGGAGAAGAACGTGATCGCCGTGATCCGTTCTCCCCACAAGTACAAGGACAGCCGCGAGCACTTCGAGATGCGCACCCACAAGCGTCTGATCGACATCGTCGACCCGACGCCGAAGGCTGTCGACTCGCTCATGCGTCTCGACCTCCCGGCCGATGTCAACATCGAGATCAAGCTCTGAGGTTCGACATGGCTGACATCAACAACAAGGTTTCCAAGGGCCTGCTGGGCACCAAGCTCGGCATGACCCAGGTGTGGGACGAGAACGGCAAGCTCGTTCCCGTCACCGTCATCGAGATCGCGCCGAACGTGGTCACCCAGGTCCGCACGCCCGAGAAGGACGGCTACAAGGCCGTTCAGATCGCGTACGGCCAGATCGACCCCCGCAAGGTGAACCAGCCCCTGACGGCCCACTTCGAGGCCGCGGGTGTCACCCCGCGCCGTCACCTCACCGAGGTCCGCACCGCGGACGCTGCTGACTACTCACTCGGTCAGGAGCTCACGGTGGACGGCACGTTCGAGGCCGGCCAGCTGGTCGACGTCGTCGGCACCAGCAAGGGCAAGGGCACCGCGGGTGTCATGAAGCGCCACAACTTCAAGGGCGTCTCCGCTTCGCACGGTGCGCACCGCAACCACCGCAAGCCCGGTTCGATCGGCGCCTCGTCGACCCCGAGCCGCGTCTTCAAGGGCATGCGCATGGCCGGCCGTATGGGTGGCGAGCGCGTGACCGTCCTCAACCTCAAGGTGCACGCCGTCGACGCCGAGAAGGGTCTGCTGCTCGTCAAGGGCGCCGTCCCCGGCGCGCGTGGCCGCATCGTCTACGTCCGCAACGCAGTGAAGGGTGCCTGATCACATGGCTGACTCGACTCTCGCGCTCGACGTCGTGAAGGCAGACGGCTCGGCTGCTGGCTCGGTCCAGCTCCCGGCCTCGATCTTCGACGTCAAGACGAACATCCCGCTCATCCACCAGGTCGTCGTCGCGCAGCTCGCGGCGGCTCGCCAGGGCACCCACTCGACCAAGCGTCGCGGTGAGGTCTCGGGCGCCGGCCGCAAGCCCTTCAAGCAGAAGGGCACGGGTAACGCCCGCCAGGGCTCCATCCGCGCGCCGCAGATGACCGGCGGTGGCATCGTGCACGGCCCGAAGCCGCGCGACTACTCGCAGCGCACGCCCAAGAAGATGATCGCCGCCGCCCTGCTGGGCGCGCTGAGCGACCGTGCTCGTGGCGAGCGTCTGCACGTCATCGACACCTTCGGCATCGAGGGCGCCCCGTCGACGAAGGCCGCTACGACGGTCTTCAACGCACTGGGAGCGACCAAGAACGTGCTCGTCGTCGTGGACCGCGACGACGACCTCGCGGTGCTGAGCGTGCGCAACATCTCGTTCGCCCACGTGCTGCCGTTCGACCAGCTCAACGCGTACGACGTGATCGTCTCGGACGACATCGTCTTCACCAAGGCCGCCCTCGACGCGTTCATCGCGTCGAAGACCGCCGTCACCGAGGAGGCCTCGGCATGACCGCCGTTTACAAGGACCCGCGCGACATCATCCTGAAGCCGGTCGTTTCGGAGAAGAGCTACGGGCTCATCGACGAGGGCAAGTACACCTTCCTCGTCGACCCCCGCGCTTCGAAGACCGAGATCAAGCTCGCGATCGAGAAGATCTTCGGCGTCAAGGTCGCAGCGGTCAACACGCTCAACCGCACGGGCAAGGCCCGTCGTACCCGCTTCGGCACCGGCAAGCGCAAGGACACCAAGCGCGCCATCGTGACCCTGAAGTCGGGCACCATCGACATCTTCACGGCAGTCGGCTGACGGTCGGGATAGAGGACTAGAGATATGGCTATTCGCAAGTACAAGCCCACGACCCCGGGTCGCCGCGGCTCGTCGGTGGCCGACTTCGCCGAGATCACCCGATCGACGCCTGAGAAGTCGCTCCTCCGCCCGCTCAGCAAGACCGGTGGCCGCAACAACCAGGGCCGCATCACCACGCGTCACATCGGTGGTGGCCACAAGCGTCAGTACCGCGTCATCGACTTCCGTCGCAATGACAAGGACGGCATCAACGCCAAGGTCGCTCACATCGAGTACGACCCCAACCGCACCGCGCGCATCGCGCTCCTGCACTACTTCGACGGCGAGAAGCGCTACATCCTCGCGCCGAACAAGCTGTCGCAGGGCGACATCGTCGAGTCGGGCGCCTCGGCTGACATCAAGCCGGGCAACAACCTGCCGCTGAAGAACATCCCGACCGGTACCGTGATCCACGCCATCGAGCTCCGCCCCGGCGGCGGCGCGAAGCTGGCGCGCTCGGCCGGTACGTCGGTTCGCCTCGTGGCGAAGGACGGCCCCTACGCCCAGCTGCGTCTGCCCTCGGGCGAGATCCGCAACGTCGACGCGCGCTGCCGCGCGACCGTCGGCGAGGTCGGCAACGCCGAGCAGTCGAACATCAACTGGGGCAAGGCCGGCCGCAACCGCTGGAAGGGCATCCGCCCGACCGTCCGCGGTGTCGCGATGAACCCGGTCGACCACCCCCACGGTGGTGGTGAGGGTAAGACCTCCGGTGGTCGTCACCCGGTTTCGCCGTGGGGTCAGGCCGAAGGCCGCACCCGTCACGCGAACAAGGAAAGCGACAAGTACATCGTCCGTCGTCGCAACGCCGGCAAGAAGCGGAAGTAGGAGTAGAGGAAGATGCCTCGCAGCCTTAAGAAGGGCCCCTTCGTCGACGAGCACCTGCTTCGCAAGGTCGTCGTCCAGAACGAAGCCGGCACCAAGAACGTCATCAAGACCTGGTCGCGCCGTTCGATGATCATCCCGGCCATGCTGGGTCACACCATCGCCGTGCACGACGGACGCAAGCACATCCCCGTGTTCGTGTCCGAGACCATGGTCGGCCACAAACTGGGCGAGTTCGCGCCCACCCGCACCTTCCGCGGCCACGTGAAGGACGACAAGAAGGGCCGCCGCCGCTGACGCGGTGGCAGAGGAGAGAGAAATGGTGGAGTCCATCGCACGCGTGCGACACATCCGCGTGACCCCTCAGAAGGCTCGTCGTGTCGTTGCGCTCATCAAGGGCAAGCAGGCTGAGGAGGCCCTGGCCATCCTCAAGTTCGCGCCGCAGAGCGCGAGCGAGCCGATCTACAAGCTCGTCGCCGCCGGAATCGCGAACGCTCGCGTGAAGGCAGACAAGGACGGCGAGTACCTGGACGAGCAGGACCTGTACGTGGCCAACGCGTACGTCGACGAGGGCACGACGCTCAAGCGTTTCCGCCCCCGCGCGCAGGGTCGTGCCTTCCAGATCAAGAAGCGCACCAGCCACATCACCGTCGTGCTGTCGACCCCCGAGGTCACCGACACGACGCCGGCTGCCAAGACCAAGAAGGCGAGCAAGTAATGGGACAGAAAGTCCACCCCTACGGCTTCCGCCTCGGTATCACGACCGACCACGTGTCGCGCTGGTTCTCGGACTCGACGAAGCCCGGTCAGCGTTACGCCGACTACGTCGCCGAGGACATCAAGATCCGCAAGCTCCTGCAGACCCAGCTCGACCGGGCCGGCGTGAGCAACATCGAGATCGAGCGCACCCGTGACCGCGTTCGCGTCGACATCCACACCGCCCGCCCGGGCATCGTGATCGGTCGTCGCGGCGCCGAGGCCGAGCGCATCCGCGCCGACCTCGAGAAGCTCACCGGCAAGCAGATCCAGCTGAACATCCTCGAGGTCAAGAACCCCGAGGCCGACGCTCAGCTCGTCGCGCAGGGCATCGCCGAGCAGCTCACCGCTCGCGTGGCGTTCCGCCGCGCGATGCGCAAGGGCCTGCAGGGCGCTCAGCGCGCCGGCGCCAAGGGCGTCCGCATCCAGGTCTCCGGCCGCCTCGGCGGCGCCGAGATGAGCCGCTCGGAGTTCTACCGCGAGGGTCGTGTGCCGCTGCACACGCTGCGCGCGAACATCGACTACGGCTTCTACGAGGCGAAGACCACCTTCGGCCGCATCGGCGTGAAGGTCTGGATCTACAAGGGCGACCTCACCAACAAGGAGCTCGCTCGCGAGCAGGCCAACCAGAAGCCGGCCCGCGACCGCGGCGACCGTCGCGGCCCCCGCGACCGTGGCGACCGTGGCGACCGCCGCAACGAGGCCCCCGTGGCAGAAGGAGCATCGGCGTAATGCTTATTCCCCGCAAGGTCAAGTACCGCAAGCAGCACCACCCGGGTCGCTCCGGCCAGGCCACCGGCGGCACGAAGGTCTCCTTCGGCGAGTTCGGCATCCAGGCCCTCACGCCCGCGTATGTGACGAACCGTCAGATCGAGTCCGCTCGTATCGCGATGACCCGTCACATCAAGCGTGGCGGCAAGGTGTGGATCAACATCTACCCCGACCGTCCGCTCACCAAGAAGCCGGCCGAGACCCGCATGGGTTCCGGTAAGGGTTCGCCCGAGTGGTGGGTCGCAAACGTCAAGCCGGGTCGCGTCCTCTTCGAGGTCGCCGGCGTCAACGAGGAACTCGCTCGTGAGGCCCTGACCCGCGCAATCCACAAGCTGCCCCTGAAGGCACGCATCATCAAGCGCGAGGAGGGCGACGCGTAATGGCGATCGGCACCAAGACGCTCGCTCCGAGCGAGCTCGACACGTTCGAAGACCAGCGCCTCGTCGAGGAGCTGCGCAAGGCCAAGGAAGAGCTGTTCAACCTGCGCTTCCAGTCGGCCACCGGCCAGCTCGAGAGCCACGGCCGCATCCGTGCGGTCAAGCGCGACATCGCGCGGCTCTACACCGTGATCCGTGAGCGCGAGCTCGGCATCCGTGCCACTCCCGCTCCGCTGGAGACGGCGACGAAGGCGAAGAAGACGAAGGCCAAGAAGGCGGATGCCGCTGACGAGGCCGCGAAGGAAGAGGCCGAGTAATGGCTGACACGAAGAAGGCCGCCGACGCGGTCGAGACCAAGGGTCACGAGTCGTCCGAGCACGATGTGCGCGACGTCGACGCCCGCGGCTACCGCAAGGCCCGCCGCGGCTACGTCGTCAGCGACAAGATGGACAAGACCATCGTCGTCGAGGTCGAGGACCGCGTGAAGCACCCGCTGTACGGCAAGGTCATCCGCCGCACCTCCAAGGTGAAGGCGCACGACGAAGGCAACACGGCCGGCATCGGTGACCTCGTGCTCATCAACGAGACCCGCCCGCTGAGCGCCACGAAGCGCTGGCGTCTGGTCGAGATCCTGGAGAAGGCCAAGTGATTCAGAACGAGTCCCGCCTCAAGGTCGCCGACAACACGGGCGCCAAGGAGCTGCTCACCATCCGCGTTCTCGGCGGCTCGAACCGCCGTTACGCGGGCGTGGGTGACATCATCGTGGCCACCGTCAAGGACGCGATCCCGGGCGGCAACGTCAAGAAGGGCGATGTGGTGAAGGCCGTCATCGTCCGTACCGTCAAGCAGACCCGTCGTGCCGACGGCTCTTACATCAAGTTCGACGAGAACGCCGCCGTGATCCTGAAGAGCGACGGGGAGCCCCGCGGCACCCGCATCTTCGGACCGGTCGGCCGTGAGCTTCGCGACAAGAAGTTCATGAAGATCGTCTCGCTCGCACCGGAGGTGATCTGACCCCATGGCCAAGATCAAGAAGGGTGACCTGGTTCAGGTCCTCAACGGCAAGAAGCAGGACAAGGGCGGCGACCGCGGCAAGCAGGGCAAGGTCCTCGAGGTCCTCGCCGACCAGAACCGCGTCATCGTCGAGGGCGTGAACTTCGTCACGAAGCACAACCGCGTCGGCCAGTCGCAGCGCGGCACCAAGACGGGCGGCATCGAGACGATGGAAGCCCCGATCCACATCTCCAACGTCGCCGTCGTCGACCCCTCGACCAAGAAGCCGACCCGCGTCGGCCACCGGGTCGAGGAGCAGACGAAGGACGGCGTGAAGCGCACCGTCCGCGTGCGCTACGCGAAGAAGTCAGGCAAGGACCTCTGATGAGCACCGCAACTGCCGCGCCGGCTGGCAAGATCCAGCCGCGCCTGAAGCAGAAGTACAACACCGAGATCAAGAAGGCTCTGCAGGACGAGTTCGGCTACGCCAACGTCATGCAGACGCCCGGCCTGGTCAAGGTCGTCGTGAACACCGGTGTCGGCGAGGCAGCTCGCGACAGCAAGGTGATCGATGGCGCGGTCGACGACCTCACCAAGATCACCGGTCAGAAGCCGGTCGTGACCAAGGCCCGCAAGTCCATCGCGCAGTTCAAGCTGCGCGAGGGTCAGGCCATCGGCGCGCACGTCACCCTCCGGGGCGACCGCGCGTGGGAGTTCATCGACCGTCTCGTCAACCTCGCCCTGCCCCGCATCCGCGACTTCCGCGGCCTGTCGGGTGCGCAGTTCGACGGCAACGGCAACTACACGTTCGGTCTCCAGGAGCAGTCCGTGTTCCACGAGATCAACCAGGACAAGATCGACCGCGTCCGCGGCTTCGACATCACCATCGTGACGTCGGCGAAGACGGATGCCGAGGGCCGCGCGCTTCTGCGTCACCTGGGCTTCCCGTTCAAGTCGGACGACGCGCAGGCGTGATCCTCGCGGGATGCCGCCATGTGCGGCATCCCGCATCCCACAACTGAATACGGCAATCATGGAAGGTCGTCTGGCGTGTAACGCCAGCCGATACCTCGTGAACAAAGGAATCAACAAATGACAATGACAGACCCGGTCGCAGACATGCTGACCCGTCTGCGCAACGCGAACTCGGCGCACCACGACTCTGTGTCGCTGCCGAGCTCCAAGCTCAAGACCCACATCGCCGAGATCCTCAAGCAGGAGGGCTACATCTCCGCGTGGGAGATCAGCGACGCCCGCGTCGGCCAGACCCTCACGCTGACGCTCAAGTACGGCCCGAACCGCGAGCGGTCGATCGCCGGCATCAAGCGCGTCTCGAAGCCCGGCCTCCGCGTCTACGCGAAGTCCACCGAGATCCCCCGCGTCCTCGGCGGCCTGGGCGTCGCGATCCTGTCCACCTCCTCTGGCCTCCTCACGGACCGCCAGGCCGAGCAGAAGGGCGTGGGTGGGGAAGTCCTCGCCTACGTGTGGTGATCTGACATGTCGCGAATCGGTCGTCTTCCGATCGACATCCCCGCCGGCGTGACCGTTTCGGTCGATGGCCAGGATGTCGCCGTCAAGGGCCCCAAGGGCGAGCTCGCGCTCACCGTGGCCCGTCCCATCGAAGTCAAGGTCGAAGAGGGCCAGGTCATCGTGACCCGTCCCGACGACGAGCGCGCCTCGCGTTCGCTCCACGGCCTGACCCGCACGCTCATCAACAACAACATCATCGGTGTCACCCAGGGCTACACAAAGGGTCTCGAGGTCGTCGGCACGGGTTACCGCGTCGCGCAGAAGGGCACGGCGGTCGAGTTCGCTCTCGGCTTCTCGCACCCCGTCCTGGTCGACCCGCCCGCGGGCATCACCCTGACCGTCGAGGGCAACAACAAGCTCACGGTCTCGGGCATCGACAAGCAGGCCGTCGGCGAGGCCGCCGCGAACATCCGCAAGATCCGCAAGCCCGAGCCGTACAAGGGCAAGGGTGTGCGGTACGCCGGCGAGGTCGTTCGTCGCAAGGCCGGAAAGAGTGGTAAGTAACCATGGCTGTCAAGACAAAGACTCAGGCGCGTTCGCGTCGTCATGCTCGCCTGCGCAAGAAGGTCGTCGGCACCGAGCTGCGTCCGCGCCTCGTCGTCACCCGTTCGGCCCGCCACGTCTTCGTGCAGGTCGTCGACGACAGCAAGGGCCACACCGTGGCCTCGGCCTCGACCCTCGAGACCGATCTGCGCACGTTCGACGGTGACAAGACCGCCAAGGCACGCAAGGTCGGCGAGCTCCTCGCGGAGCGCGCCAAGGCCGCCGGTGTCTCGGACGTCGTGTTCGACCGTGGCGGCAACCGCTATGCGGGCCGTGTCGCGGCGATCGCCGACGGCGCCCGCGAGGGAGGTCTGAACCTGTGAGTGACAACAAGGAGAACATCGTGACCGCAGAGGCACCTGCCGAGGCTCCGGCCGAGGCCGCCGCGACGGCGCCCGCCGAGCGCGAGCGCGAGCCGCGCCGCGGTGGACGCGAGCGCAACCAGACCCGCGGTGACCGCGGTGGCCGCGACCGCAACGAGAGCCAGTTCCTCGAGCGCGTCGTCACCATCAACCGCGTGTCGAAGGTCGTCAAGGGTGGTCGTCGCTTCAGCTTCACCGCGCTCGTCGTCGTCGGCGACGGCAACGGTGTGGTCGGCGTCGGCTACGGCAAGGCCCGTGAGGTGCCCCTGGCGATCTCGAAGGGCGTCGAAGAGGCCAAGCGGAACTTCTTCCGCGTGCCGCGTGTCGGCTCGACCATCCCGCACCCCGTGCAGGGTGAGGCCGCTGCCGGTGTGGTGCTCCTGCGCCCGGCCGCTGCCGGTACCGGTGTCATCGCCGGTGGCCCGGTGCGTGCCGTGCTCGAGTGCGCCGGCATCCACGACGTGCTGTCGAAGTCGCTCGGCTCGTCGAACACGATCAACATCGTCCACGCGACGGTGGAGGCCCTGAAGCAGCTCGAGGAGCCCCGTGCGGTCGCCGCGCGTCGCGGTCTCGACTTCGACCAGGTCGCCCCCGCCCGTCTCGTCCGTGCCGAGGCTGAGGCCGCGGCCGCTGCGAAGGCAGGTGTCTGATGGCTGCGCGTCTGAAGGTCACGCAGGTCAAGTCCAAGGTGAGTGAGAAGCAGAACCAGCGCGACACGCTGCGTTCGCTCGGTCTGAAGCGGATCGGCGACTCCGTCGTCCGTCCCGACGACGCGCAGACGCGCGGTTACGTGCGGACCGTCGCCCACCTCGTGAAGGTTGAGGAGATCGACTGATGGCTGAAAAGGCCGAGAAGAACGAAGCCGTCGCGGCTGAGGCGCCCAAGAAGGCTCCTGCCAAGAAGGCTGCTGCCAAGAAGGATGCCGCCCCCAAGGCTGCCGCCTCGAAGAAGGCTGCTCCCAAGAAGGACGTCCCGGCTGCACGCCCGGGCGTGCTGAAGGTGCACCACCTGCGTCCGGTCCCCGGCTCCAACACGGCGAAGACCCGTGTGGGTCGCGGTGAGGGCTCGAAGGGCAAGACGGCGGGTCGCGGTACCAAGGGTACGAAGGCCCGCTACCAGGTCAAGGTCGGCTTCGAGGGTGGGCAGATGCCGCTGCACATGCGCACCCCGAAGCTCCGCGGCTTCAAGAACCCGTTCCGCGTCGAGTACCAGGTCGTGAACCTGGACAAGCTCGCGGAGCTGTACCCGGCCGGTGGCGACGTCACCGTCGGCGACCTGGTCGCCAAGGGTGCAGTGCGCAAGAACGAGAAGGTCAAGGTGCTCGGCACCGGCGACATCTCGGTGAAGCTCACCGTGTCGGTCGACAAGGTCTCGGGTTCCGCCGAGCAGAAGATCGTCGCCGCGGGCGGCACCGTCAAGTAATACGCGCACAGTGGGGGTCGGAGCTTGCTCCGGCCCCCACTGGGTTACCCTGGACGTCGGCACGTCTGCGTGCCGATGCCCCCCTCTGGAGGAATCCTCTTGTTCAGCGCCATCGCGCGGATCTTCCGCACACCCGACCTGCGGCGGAAGATCGCATTCACCCTGGCGATCATCGCCCTGTACCGCTTCGGTGCGCACATCCCGGCGCCGTTCGTCGACTTCCCGAACGTGCAGACGTGTCTGCGGGCGTCGGAGGGCACCGAGGGACTGCTGTCGCTGGTCAACCTGTTCTCGGGCGGTGCACTGCTGCAGCTGTCCATCTTCGCGCTGGGCGTCATGCCGTACATCACGGCCACGATCATCGTGCAGCTGCTGCGCGTGGTCATCCCGCACTTCGAGACCCTCTACAAGGAGGGCCAGTCGGGCCAGGCGCGCCTGACGCAGTACACGCGCTACCTCACGATCGCGCTGGCGCTGCTGCAGTCGACGACGCTCGTCACCGTGGCCCGCAGCGGCCAGCTCTTCGGGACCACCGGTGTTCCCGAGTGCGAGCAGCTCCTCACCAATGACGTGTGGTGGGCTCAGCTCCTGATGATCATCACGATGACCGCCGGCACCGGACTCATCATGTGGTTCGCCGAGCTCGTCACCGAGCGCGGCATCGGCAACGGCATGTCGCTGCTGATCTTCACCTCGATCGCCGCGGCGTTCCCCGCCTCGATGTGGGCGATCTGGCAGTCCAAGGGCTTCGAGGTCTTCCTGCTGGTGCTCGCGGTCGGCATCGTCGTCGTCGCGCTCGTGGTCTACGTCGAGCAGTCCCAGCGCCGCATCCCGGTGCAGTACGCCAAGCGCATGGTGGGTCGCCGCACGTACGGCGGCACCAACACCTACATCCCGATCAAGGTGAACATGGCCGGCGTCGTGCCCGTCATCTTCGCATCGTCGCTGCTGTACATCCCGGCCCTCATCGCGCAGTTCAACCAGCCGCAGGCAGGCGAAGAGGTCCCGGCCTGGGTGGCGTGGATCCAGCTGTACCTCGTGCGCGGCGATCACCCGCTGTACATGGCGCTGTACTTCCTGCTCATCGTCGGGTTCACCTACTTCTACGTCGCGATCACGTTCAACCCGGTCGAGGTCGCCGACAACATGAAGAAGTACGGCGGCTTCATCCCCGGCATCCGTGCGGGCCGTCCGACGGCCGAGTACCTCGACTACGTGCTGACGCGCATCACGCTCCCGGGCTCGATCTATCTGGGTCTGATCGCACTGCTGCCGCTGATCGCACTGGCCACGGTCGGCGCCAACCAGAACTTCCCGTTCGGCGGCGCCTCGATCCTCATCATCGTCGGCGTCGGCCTCGAGACGGTGAAGCAGATCGACGCACAGCTCCAGCAGCGCCACTACGAAGGGCTTCTCCGATGACCCGTCTTCTCATCGTCGGACCGCAGGGGTCCGGCAAGGGCACCCAGGGCATCCGCATCGCGGAGGCGTTCGGCATCCCCACCGTCTCGACGGGCGACGTCTTCCGCGGCGCCGTCTCGGCGGGCACGGAGCTCGGCCAGCAGGTGAAGGCCATCATCGAGGCGGGCGATCTCGTCCCCGACGAGCTGACGAGCGCGGTCGTGCGCGACCGCCTGTCTCAGCAGGATGCTGCCGACGGCTTCCTCCTCGACGGCTATCCCCGCAACGTCGCCCAGGTCATGCACCTCGACGAGTTCCTCGAGGGCCGTGACGAGGAGCTCGACGCGGTCATCGAGCTCGACGTGCCGCGCGACGAGAGCATCGCGCGCATCTCGCTGCGCGCTGCCGAGCAGGGCCGCAGCGACGACACCGAAGAGGTCATCGCCAACCGTCTCGCGATCTACGAGCGCGAGACGGCGCCGATCCTCGACGTGTATCGCACGCGCGGCATCGTGGACCGGATCGACGGCATCGGCTCGCTGGACGAGATCACCGACCGCATCATCGCGGCGCTGGAAGCGCGCGGCCTCAACCGCGCCGCCGCCGCCTGATCCCGTGTCGCTGCGCCGTTCGATCTACAAGTCGCCCGCCCAGCTGCGGGCCATGGTCGAGCCCGGGCTGATCACGGCCGCGGCGCTCGACGCCGCACGCAGTCTGATCGCCCCGGGCGTGACGACGGCGGAGCTGGACGCCGCGGCATCCGCTCTCATCACGGCACGGGGTGCGAAGTCGAACTTCCAGATGGTGCGCGGGTATCGCCACACCATCTGCGCCTCGGTCAACGAAGAGGTCGTGCACGGCATCCCGGGTGACCGCGTCCTCGCCCCCGGCGACATCGTGTCCATCGATGCGGGGGCCGAGTACAAGGGCTGGAACGGCGACTCGGCGTTCACCTTCGTGCTGCCCGACGACGCCCGCCCCGAGGTCGTCGCCGAGCGCTTGCAGCTCTCGGACGTGACCGAGGGCTCCCTGTGGGCCGGCATCGCGGCACTGGCGTCGGCGAAGCACATCGGTGAGATCGGCACGGCCGTGCAGCACTACATCGAGGCGAACTCGCCGGAGTCCGGGACCTACGGCATCCTGCGCGAGTATGTGGGTCACGGCATCGGCCGCAAGATGCACGAGTCGCCTTCGGTCTTCAACTACCGCGTGCCCGATCCGGGACCCGAGGTGCGCCCGGGGCTCGTCCTCGCGATCGAGCCGATGGTCGTGATCGGCGATCAGGCCACCTTCGTCGAGGACGACGGCTGGACCGTGTCGACGCTCGACGGCACGGCGGGCTCCCACTGGGAGCACAGTGTGGCCGTGCACGAAGACGGAATCTGGGTGCTCACGGCACCCGACGGCGGTGCCGCGGGCCTTGCGCCCTTCGGCGTGGCCCCGCGCGAGATCGCCTAGGAGGCGCGAGATGGCACAGGCAGCACGCAAGACGAACTGGTTCGCGATCTGGGTGACGGCGGGCGTCGCGGTCGCCCTCGTGCTCGTCGTCGTCCTGGTGGTGACGCTGAACAACGCGGCGACGCCCAAGCCGCTGCCCACCGAGGTGAACCCGCCGTCGTCAGCGGGCATCGACAGCGAGACCGGCGCCATCCTCGTCGGCAACGGCGAGGACCGCCTCGACACGTACATCGACTTCATGTGCCCTGTCTGCAACCAGTTCGAGCAGGTGTACGGCGCGGAGATCGAGGGGATGGTGAACGACGGCAGCATCACCCTCGGCATCCACCCGATCTCGATCCTCGACAGCCAGTCGAGCGGCACCCAGTTCTCCACGCGCGCGGCGAACGCCGCGTACTGCGTCGCGGACGCAGACCCCGACGCGTCGCTGCCGTTCCTGCAGGCGATGTTCGCGAACCAGCCCGCAGAAGGCTCCTCGGGTCTCACGAACCGGGAGATCCTCGACATCGCGTCGGGCGTCGGCGTGACGGGCATCGACTCGTGCGTCAACGACGGCACCTACGCCGGCTTCGTGACCGAGATGACCCAGCAGACGCCGATCCAGCCCGGATCGCAGGGGATCGGCACGCCGACCGTCGCCGTCAACGGCGAGGTCATCGCGAACTCGACGCTGCCCGCAGCCGGTGAGCTCGCGACGCTCTTCGACTGACAGTGAGCGCCGCGGCACCGAGTTGCCGCGGCATCCACTATCACGTATGCTTGATCTTTGGTGCGTTGCGCCTTCATTGGCGTGTCGTAGCACCGAACCCCATCCACCGCAGACCGACCGGTCTGCACAAGTGTTAGCGAGCGTATGGCGAAGAAAGACGGTGTCATCGAGATCGAGGGCGTCGTGTCCGAGGCGCTGCCCAACGCGATGTTCCGCGTTGAGCTCTCCAACGGACACAAGGTTCTTGCCACGATCTCAGGCAAGATGCGGCAGAACTACATCCGCATCATCCCCGAGGACCGTGTCGTCGTGGAGCTGTCGCCCTACGACCTCACCCGCGGGCGCATCGTCTACCGCTACCGCTAGACCGGTCGAGAAGTAACGCCCCAGTGCTTCGACAGGCTCAGCAACCGAGCCGAGAAGCCTGCCCGGCGAAGACAGCGAAACAGGAAAGAACATGAAGGTCAACCCCTCCGTCAAGCCCATCTGCGACCACTGCAAGGTCATCCGTCGCCACGGTCGCGTCATGGTGATCTGCAAGAGCAACCCGCGTCACAAGCAGCGCCAGGGTTGATCGGATGCTGCGCCCCGGCGCAGCCCCGATGACTCACAACTGAACACATCACAGGCAGGATCAGAACCTCTCCGGAGGGGACACCTCGGGCGGAGGCCCGGGCACCGATCCTGCTCCACACCTCCACTCACTCCACAGGAGAAACCGCATGGCACGTCTTGCCGGCGTTGACATCCCGCGCGACAAGCGCGTGGTGATCGCCCTCACGTACATCTACGGCGTGGGCCGTACCCGCTCGAACGAGATCCTCGCAGCAACGGAGATCGACGAGAACATCCGCGTCAAGGACCTCAGCGACGACCAGCTCATCGCACTCCGCGACCACATCGAAGGCAACTACAAGGTCGAGGGCGATCTTCGCCGCGAGGTCGCCGCCGACATCCGCCGCAAGGTCGAGATCGGTTCCTACGAGGGTATCCGCCACCGTCGCGGCCTCCCGGTGCGCGGTCAGCGCACGAAGACGAACGCCCGTACCCGCAAGGGCCCGAAGCGCACCGTCGCCGGCAAGAAGAAGGCGCGCTAAGGCGCGGCCCCCAGGGTTTAGGAGAGAACGCACATGGCACAGGCCAAGTCCGCCGCGCGCAAGCCGCGCCGCAAGGAGAAGAAGAACATCGCGCTGGGCCAGGCCCACATCAAGTCGACGTTCAACAACACGATCGTCTCGATCACCGACCCGTCGGGCGCCGTCATCAGCTGGGCGTCGTCGGGTGGCGTGGGCTTCAAGGGCTCGCGCAAGTCGACGCCGTACGCCGCCGGCATGGCCGCGGAGTCCGCTGCCCGCCAGGCGCAGGAGCACGGCGTCAAGAAGGTCGACGTCTTCGTGAAGGGCCCGGGCTCGGGTCGCGAGACCGCGATCCGCTCGCTCACGGCCGCCGGCCTCGAGGTCGGCTCGATCCAGGACGTGACGCCGCAGGCCCACAACGGCTGCCGTCCGCCGAAGCGCCGCCGCGTCTGACATCCCCTTTTTCACGGATGCCGGAGCCCCCGCCCATGCGGGCGGCGGCTCCGGCATCCCTCGAGTAAAACTCAACACCTCACCCACCGCACGTGTCATATAGCGGGCACGTGATCGAAAGGAACACATAGTGCTCATCGCACAGCGTCCCACTCTGACCGAGGAGAAGATCGGGGAGTTCCGCAGCCGCTTCATCATCGAGCCGCTGGAGCCCGGCTTCGGTTACACGATCGGCAACGCGCTGCGTCGCAGCCTCCTGTCATCCATCCCCGGTGCCGCAGTGACGTCGATCCGCATCGACGGCGTCCTCCACGAGTTCAGCACCATCCCGGGTGTGAAGGAGGATGTCACCGAGATCATCCTCAACATCAAGCAGCTGGTCGTCTCCAGCGAGCGCGACGAGCCCATCACCGCGTACCTGCGCAAGACCGGCGCCGGTGAGGTCACCGCCGCCGACATCTCCGCGCCGGCCGGTGTCGAGGTGCACAACCCCGAGCTCGTCATCGCGACGCTCAACGACACCGCCAAGTTCGAGCTCGAGCTCACCATCGAGCGTGGCCGCGGCTACGTCTCGGCGACGCAGAACCGCAACGAGTACGCCGAGGCCGGCCAGATCCCGGTCGACTCGATCTACTCGCCGGTGCTGAAGGTCTCGTACCGCGTCGACGCGACGCGTGCCGGTGAGCGCACCGACTTCGACAAGCTCGTGCTGGACGTCGAGAGCAAGTCCTCGATCGCCCCGCGTGACGCCGTCGCCTCGGCCGGTCGCACCCTGACGGAGCTCTTCGGCCTGGCCCGCGAGCTCAACGTCGAGGCCGAGGGCATCGAGATCGGCCCGGCGCCGGTCGAGACCGTCCTCTCGAACGAGCTGTCGATGCCGATCGAGGACCTCGACCTGTCGGTGCGTTCGTACAACTGCCTCAAGCGCGAGGGCATCAACACCGTGTCGGAGCTCGTCGCCCTCTCGGAGACGCAGCTCATGAACATCCGCAACTTCGGGCAGAAGTCGGTCGACGAGGTGCGCGACAAGCTCGTCTCGCTCGGCCTGTCGCTGAAGGACTCGGTCCCCGGGTTCGACGGCGCGCACTTCTACGGCGGCTACGACGACGAGACCGTCTGAGTTTCCGGACCCCCGAATCTGATCCTGGAGTAACAAAGAATGCCCAAGCCCACGAAGGGTCCCCGCCTCGGAGGCGGCCCCGCCCACGAGCGTCTGCTGCTTGCGAACCTGGCCGCTGCGCTGTTCACCCACAAGTCGATCAAGACGACCGAGACCAAGGCCAAGCGCCTGCGTCCGCTCGCCGAGCGCCTGATCACGTTCGCCAAGCGCGGCGACCTGCACGCGCGTCGTCGCGTGCTGTCGGTCATCGGTGACAAGTCGGTCGTGCACGAGCTCTTCACCGAGATCGCGCCGCTGGTCGCGGACCGTGAGGGCGGCTACACCCGCATCACGAAGGTCGGCAACCGCAAGGGTGACAACGCGCCCATGGCCGTCATCGAGCTCGTCCTCGAGCCCGTGACGAAGAAGCCTTCCGCGAAGAAGGCCGCTGCCGCGAAGGCCGCTCCCGCCGAGGAGACCCCCGCCACCGACGAGGCCGCCGAGGCCGGCGCCGAGTCGCCGGAGGAGGGCGCCGCCGCCGAGGCTGCTGCCGAGGACGCCGTCGAGGCTCCCGCCGAGGAGAAGTCCGAGTAATCGGTCACCCTTTGCATCGCGAGACCCGCCACCTGTCAGGGTGGCGGGTCTCGCTGCATCTGCGGCCCGCGCGCCCTTACGGCGTGAGGTCGGCGCTGAAGATCTGGTCGAGACGCTCGGCGCGGTCGGCCGCCGCGGTGCGGCGCTCCTCCGCGAGCTCGTCGACGGCGGCCGCGACCGTGTCGGCGAAGATGCGCCCGCCGGAGGCGCCCGGGTGGATCCGGTCGCCGGCGAGCAGGTCCTCGTGCGGGGCTATGGCACCCGACCAGTCCGCGACGGCCACGTTGCGGTGGTCCTCGGCGAACGCGGCGAGCTCGGCGTTGACACCGGGGATCCAGTCGCGGGGTGCGTACGCGTTCACGAGCACGAGGCCGCGCTGGGGGCCGACCGAGTCGGCCAGGTGCTCGAGCGACTCGTGGTCGACGGGCCC
This sequence comes from Microbacterium sp. ZW CA_36, assembly GCF_044987475.1. NCBI lineage: Bacteria > Bacillati > Actinomycetota > Actinomycetes > Micrococcales > Microbacteriaceae > Microbacterium > Microbacterium sp. ZW CA_36. Next base: position 401 of record NZ_JBJDRL010000045.1, on the reverse strand, counting down.
GTTGGTGCCGAGCGCGACGACGACGTAGGGACGCAGGCTGCCGGTCGCTGCGAGGTCGTCCACGATGCGCGGGCCCGCCCACATCGAGCGGGACACCTCCGCATCGACGTCGACGCCCGGCAGGCGCTCGACGAGCCCGCCCGCCGAGGCGAGCATCACGGAATCCCCGATGGCGGTGATCTGGTCGCCCGGGACGTCCGCGGAAGCGGCGGGTGCGGTATCCGCCGGCGTCGGCGCGATGGGCGCCGGGGGAGCGTCGCGCATCGCCTGCGCGAGGGCCTCGCGGCCGGCGCGGACGGCGGCTTCGGCGCTGGACTCGTCGGGGGCCGCCGCGAGTGCCGCTCCCGTGCCGGCGAGCACGAGGGCGCCGGCCGTCGCGACGCCGAGCACCCGCAGGCGGG
>NZ_JBJDRL010000044.1:0-32763 GCF_044987475.1 Microbacterium sp. ZW CA_36 | reverse complement strand
ACGGACGCCGCCGCCGTGCGCGCCGCGGGATGCGGACGACTGCTCGCGTCCGACCCAGCGGGCGCTTCCCCAGCCGACGATCGACGCCCAGACCGGGAAGAGCAGGACGCCGACCACCGTCATGCCCGCACCGAACCCGAACGCGACGTTGAGGCGGTACAGCGCGATCGCGAGGACCACCAGGAACGCGATGTTCACGAACGGGATGAACGCCAGGATCACGAGCCACGGCGACAGCCCCGCCAGCTGCAGGACGACGACGATGTTGAGGATCGGCACCCAGGCCTTGAAGGATTCCTCGCCGGACTTGCGGAACACCGCTGACAGCGCGAGGGCCGTCCAGACGTAGAGGCCGGCGAACAGGAGGAGACCGGTCAGCGTCCCGAAGACGGCGGCGGTGGCATCGGTGGCGTTCATGGCATGGGACGCACAGGCTGGGCCCGTCGTCTCCCCCTCTCGGCGAATCTGCTGCGGACGCCCGTTTCGGGCGCCAGTGGTCGGAGCAACGATCTCAACGATACGGTCGCGCGGGCTCCGCGCCAGAACCCTTTTTCGCTGCGCAGTATCCGCCGCTCGGCGTCGACGGCGGCCCAGTAGCGCCGGGCCTCGTCGGCCGAGAGCTCGGCGCGCGAGAAGACGGCACGATCTGCGGCGCGCGCGAGCTCCGCCCCGGCGGGCGTCGCGAAGGCGGCGGCGAGCTCGCTCCGGGTGAGCGTCTTCGGTGCTGTGCGGCCCGTGTCGAGCGCGGCGTCGACGTACTCGTCCCAGCCCCCGGCGATGCGCGATGCCGGGGTGCCGGTGCGTCGCCGAGCCCGGCGGCGGGCGGCCTTCGTCCCGACGACGATCAGCAGCGGGCCGAAGGCCAGGGCGAGCACCAGCAGCGCGATGCCGCCGATGCGCAGCGCCGGCCAGAGCCACGCGAGGTCGACGGCGGAGTCCTCCTCGGGGGTGCGTTCCTGCCCCGAGTCCTCCTGCGCGGGATCCGGCGGCACGACCTCCTCGACCGATTCGGGGCGCACCTCGGTGACGTTCTCGGGGTCTCGCTGCTCGGTGACGTCCAGGCTCGGCGACACGGCGTATTGCGGCGTCACGTCGACGGCGACCCATTCACCGGCGGCCGACTGCACCTCGGTCCACGCCGTGAGGTCCTGCGCGCGGCATGCGCCGTCGTCGCAGGTGGCGAGACCGGGCTCTGCCGAGGTGAGGCGCGCGCCGAGCACGACGCGCGACGGGAATCCGAGCTCGCGGGCCATGAGGGCGACGGCCACCGCGAACTGCTCGTCGTCGCCGATCGCGGCGACGTAGTTGTCGGACGCGGTAGCCCGCTGATCCGTCTCGCGCTCGAGCAGGCGCGCGAACATGGTGTCGACACGGGCCAGCGAATGGCCCGAGGCGCTCGGCTGGAACGTGTAATCGGGGAGCGCTGCCGCCCACGCGGGCTGCTCCGCTCCGCGGGAGAGCCCGTGGCTGAGGTAGCCGCGCTCCCGCAGCAGCGACACCAGCCCGGCGAGGGCGGCGCCGCCCGAGCCCGTGGCATGCTCGTCCATCCACGTGCGCAGGCTCTCGGGGGCGGCAACCCCGCCGGGGCTTCCGGGCGCCTCGAGCTCGGCCAGGTCCGCGGTCGGCGGCTCGACCCCGCGCACGACGTAGCTGTCGCCCGCGGAGAGCCCGCCGCCGGCGGTCTGCACGCCGGCCGCCGCGGCGGCGTTGTAGTAGAACCGGTCGGCGAGCGACGCCGACCTGTCGCCCTCGAACTCGACCGTCGAGAGGCGGCCGGCGGTCGGCATCCAGATCCCGTCCCAGGCGTCGATCTCGACGCGCGCCTCGACCGGCGATCCCTCACCCGCGTCGAGAATCGAGGGCACCCGCACGAACCGGCCCGCGTCGACGGCGCCCTCGCCGCCCGAGCGGAAGACCTCGCCGTCGTACGCGTCGAGGGTCGCGATGCGCACGCGCTCGGGGAGCGCGATCCCCGAGCCTTCGGCCGCTTCCACCGTGAACAGGACGTCGCCGGCGCGGTCGTCGCCGAACAGGGTGCGATACTCCGTCAGCGGGCTGACCTCGGCGGACAGATCGATGTCGGGGCCGACCGCCGAGCGCAGCACGTCGCGCTCCGCGCCGCGGGCGGCGAAGGGTACGACGGCCACCGCGAGCACCAGGGCGCCCGCCACCATGCCGGCCCCGAGCGCCGTCCGGCGGCGGTCGGCACCCGTCGGCCGGCGGGAGATGCGCACCCCGCTGGATGCCGCGGCCCGCTGCAGCGCACGGATGCGCTCGTCGTGGGTGCGCCACGCGAGCCACAGCAGGCAGGTCAGGAGACCGGCGAGGCCCACGGCCGTCTCGACCGGGGCGTACAGCGCGACCGGACCGAGCCGCCACGGGGCGCTCACGGTGGTGCGTCCGAAGAACAGCCCGAACGTCACCATGCCGAGGGCCACCGGAACGGCGGCATAGGCGGCGCTGTCCTCGCGCCAGGCCAGCAGCAGCACCACGCAGGTGCCGACGAGGAACACCACCAGGGCGGGCACGAGCAGGTTGCGATACGAGCCGACCGGCAGCTCGACCGTGACGAGGTCCTTCCACCCCAGCACGAGGCCGCTGGCCAGCTCGCCGAGCCCACGGAGCAGGTCCTCCGGGGATCCCAGTCGCGAGGGGACGGCCAGCGGGATGCCGAGCAGCAGCACCGCGGCGGCGAGGAGTCCCGCGACCGACCAGCCGTTCCAGCCCCGCCACCACGCCAGCGCGGCGATGCCGCCGCCCACGAGGGTTCCGGCGACGACCAGCACCGTGAAGGAGCCTGAGCGGTAGATCGGCCAGGCGGCCACCGCCGCGATCACAGCGATCACCACCGCGAACGCCACGCCCACGCCGATGCGGGGCACCAGGCGGGGAGCGCGCAGAGCCGACGTCTCCGCGGCACCCGCGGATGCGGCATCCGTCCTCACCGGCACGGGGATCGGCCCGCTCACGACGTGGCTCCCCGCAGGAGCAGACCCGACAGGTCATCGAGGGTGCCGACCGTGAGCACCGTCATGCTCGACAGCGGCTGCATGCGCGGGTGGGCGCGCTCGTCGCACATGATGCCGACGACGGCGGTGTCGGCCGGGAAGGCGAGCGCCGCCTGCTGCAGCCGCGTGAGCGGCACGCGCGAGCCGACGACGACGAACGCGATCGAGAGGCGCTCGCCCGACTCGGCGGCGAGGCGGCACACCTCGCCCACGGGCATCGTGCTCTCGAGCAGGTCGACGCCGCTGAACCCGTCGAGCATCGGGCGAGGCGCCGCAGCGGGAATGCGGCGGATCGCGCGCAGCCGGCCGCGGACCACCCGCGGGATCTCGGAGCCGGTGACAATCTGCACGTCCCGGGCGTCGTGCACGGCGCGCAGGCCCAGCGACGCGGCGCACGACACCGCCAGCTCGAACTCGTCGGCGTCCGCGTACTCGGCTTCGGCCACGGCGAGCACGACGGCCATGCGGGAGCGCCGTGACTCCTCGTACTGGCGCACCATGAGGCGACCGGTCTTCGCCGTCGAGCGCCAGTGGATCTGGCGGCGCGAATCGCCGGGCACGTACTCGCGGATCGCGTGGAACGACATGTCGGCGTCGACGAGCCGTCGCGTGGGAGAGCCCTCGAGGTCGCGGATGAGCCCCGCGCTCGTCGAGGGCAGACCGGTGGTGCGGGGATGGACGTAGAGGTCGTGCACGTCGGGGAAGGAGTGCTCACGACGCAGCAGCCCGATGGGGTCGCTGCGCACGGTCGTCGCCGGACCCACTGTCACGATGCCGCGGGCGAGGCCGGGGATCTCCAGCGGCTGCTCGATGGCGTGCCCGGGACGCAGCAGCGGCACACCGAACTCCACCAGCCCGGCGCCCACCGCGACGTCGATGCGACCTGGAAGCGCGACCCGGTGGCCGTCGTTGCGCACGACGATGCGCCCGTCGACGCCGTCGCCCGCGACGACCCGCTGGTGCGTGAGCGTGAGATCGACGTCGTAGGCGCGCGCGCCGAACAGGAAGGGCACGGCGGCGACCAGCAGGAGGAGGGATGCCGCCCCCGCGACCATGAACTCGACCCAGCCGAAAGCGACGCCGAGCAGCAGCCCGGCCGTCGCCGCGACCGCCGCCAGGACGCCGGCGGGCCGGACCGTGCGTGCAGACCATGCGGCGGCCGTCGAGATCCCTGCGCCCGCCGCCCGCCAGGCCGCCGTCCACCAGACCGCCGCGCGCACGAACGTGCGACCGCGCCGCGGCTCCACGCTCGTCGCGGTGCCGGTCAGCGTCGTCGTGAGGTGCGTGCGACCCTCGGTGCCGGTGGACGAGACCGTGCGGGTGATGCGCGGCTCGAGGGTGCCCGTCCCGCCGCGTCGGCGGTCGCCTGGCCCGGCGGCGGCGCGCTCGGGGGTGCTCATACCGCTTCGCGTCTCGCGGGCGGCGCCACGTCGAGCAGCACCTGGCCGACCACGGTCTCCTGGGTGACCCCGTCGAACTCGGCCTCGGGGTGGAGGATCAGCCGGTGCGAGAGCACCGGCACCGCGAGCGTCTTGACGTCGTCGGGCGTCGCGTACGTGCGGCCCTGCGAGGCGGCGCGGGTGCGCGCAGCGCGGGTGAGGGCGAGCGCGCCGCGGATGCTGACGCCCAGGCGCACCTCGTCGGCCGTGCGCGTGCCGTCCACCAGCCGCGCGATGTAGTCGAGCACCAGCGCGTCGACGTAGACCTGGGCCGCGAGGTCGGCCATCCCGACCAGGGCCTGCGGCGTGATGATCGGGCCGAGGTCGGCGGTCGCGATCGCCGCGCCGTCGAGGATGCGGACGGTCGCGGCGTGGTCGGGGTAGCCGAGCGACGTGCGCATCATGAAGCGGTCGAGCTGCGCCTCGGGCAGACGGTACGTGCCGGCCTGCTCGACGGGGTTCTGCGTGGCGAGCACGAGGAACGGGATGCCGGCCTCGCGAGAGACGCCGTCGATCGTGACGCGCCCCTCCTCCATGACCTCGAGCAGCGCCGACTGGGTCTTGGGGCTCGCACGGTTGATCTCGTCGGCGAGCACGATGTTGGCGAAGATCGGGCCGGCATGGAACTCGAACACGCCTTCCTTCTGGTCGTAGACGCTGAGCCCCGTGATGTCGCTCGGCAGCAGGTCGGGCGTGAACTGGATGCGCGTGTTGGTGCCCTGCACCGACTGCCCCATCGCCCGGGCGAGGGAGGTCTTGCCCGTGCCCGGCACGTCCTCGAGCAGGACGTGGCCGTCGCTGAGCATCGCGGTGAGGACGAGCTCGACGACGTGGCGCTTGCCGAGCACGGCGCGCTCGACGTTGTCGGCGATCTGCCCGAACGTCTGCGCGAACCAGTCGGCCTGCTCCTGGGTGATCGTCATGTGCTGTCCTCTGTGGTGTGCGGGTGGGGCCCGCGGCGAGCGGATGGATGCCGGTGGTCAGGGTGCGGGGGGCGGCTCGGGGTTGCCGTTGTTCGGCTGGCACGCCGCCGAGAACTCGGTGCTCGCGGGGGCCAGCCCCCAGCCCTGGGCGTCCCAGTTCACCGTCACGGAAATGCCTTCGACCCGCTTCGCGCCGATGGGCACGTCCCACGTGTCGACCGTGTGCGGGAGCAGCCTGTCGTCCTCGTCGTAGTAGCGCAGTTGGGAGTTCCCGAAGGCGAAGACGGCTGACGAGCCGTTCGGGGCGTTCGACGACTGGCCGCGGTAGGCGAGCGGGCTCCCGCCGACGCACGATGTGACGGTCCAGTTCGCCTGCACCTGGTACGGGGCGCTGCCGGCGCGCGGGGTCACGGTCGACCACGTGGTCGCCGTGCCCCAGAACTCGTGGACGTATCGCACCTGGATGCCGGGATCCTGGCCGAACACCGTGCTGCCGGGGCCCCATCCCTGGAACTCGGCGCGGTTGCGGTTCGGAAGCCGCTCGGTCGTGGTGGGGTTCTCGCGGATCACCCAGTCGGCGCGTTGCTCCTGCACGTTCGGCCTGCCGTCCACGGCGAACGTCCAGCCCTGCGGCGCCCTGCCCGACTGCTGGGCGCGGACGGTCGCGGTCGTCTCGACGCGGCCGAAGGACTCGTCGTCCCACCACGACTCGACGCACATCCGGAACGCATACTCCTCGCCGTCCTCCAGCCCGGGGAAGGTGGCCGTCTCGCCGCCGTCGATGACCCTGCAGCGGTCACCGTCCTGCACGATTCCGTAGCGCAGGCCCGATCCGTCGCCGTTGACCACGGCCGACCCACGCGCCGTGACGGTGGCGGTGCCGTCGCCGTTCGACACCGCACTGAGCGTCAGCTGCGGCGACAGCGGACTGCCGATGCCGTTGGCCTGCACGGTCGCGGCGGCGCCCGATGCGCTGCCGCCGAGCCCCGGCGGCAGGTCGAAGCGGGAGTAGGGCGTGACGGTGATCAGCGAGGCGGTGTTGCTGCCCACGCGGTACCAGGGCACCTCGACGCTCGTCCGGTTGCCGTTGACCGGCACGCGCACCACCTCGCCGGCGGGGCTCGAGATCTCGAGGCTTCCCGTCTCACCCACCTCGATGCCGTCGATCACGAGCGACACGATCCCGCCGGCGCCGTCGCCGGTGACGACGGGGGCGGCCGTCACGCTCGTCGGCGCGAGCGGCGCGTCGTACGCCCAGGCCAGGGTGCGGACGCTCCCCTTCGACTCGCCCACCGCGTTGACCGCCCACGCCTCGTAGGTGCGCTGCTCGCCGTTGGGGGCTGCGACGGGCGGGCAGACGCCGTCCGCGGCGCACCGCGCGACCTCCTGGCCACCCGAGCGGACGACGAAGCCGGAGAGCGCCGGATACGCCGCGCGTGCCTGTCCCGGGTCGACCCGGAGCGTCACGGTGCCGTCGGCGTAGGCCGCCTGGCTGATGCTCGCGGGCGGCTTGGGGTACCCCAGCAGATCCAGCAGCACGCGCCCGTCGCGCTCGGCGTTCGTGACCCGGCCCTGGGCGTCGCGGACCGAGAACGTGGCGGTGCACGTCGCCCCCGGGGCATCCGTCGTCCACGTCGCCGTGATCGACGTCGCCGACGCGACCTGGAATCCCACGCCGGCGCACGATCCCGTCGGCCGCACATCGACGACCTCGAGCGGGGTGCGCGGCAGCGGATTGACCTCGCCGCCCGCGCCGATGACCGGGATGGTGCACGACGAGCCGGACGCCTGCGAGCACTGCTGCACGACGGAGCCGCCCTGCGGCAGCGTCGACGGCGCGGCGCCGACGCGGAGGATGAGGCGCGCGGGCGTCACCGAGGGGTGGCTCGTGACCGACACCAGGACGGCCTCCTCCGACCCCTGGACGGCGCGATCGGCGCCGGTCACGGTCACGGTGGAGCCCTCCTGCGTCACCTGGAACGCGGTGCCCGAGTGCTCGGTCGCGTACACGATGCCGTCCCAGTCCTCGCGCAGCTGCCATGTGGTCATGTTCTTGAGGTCGAACGACGCGGTCTCGCCGGGACCGACCGTGATGGAGCCGGGACGCAGCTCGGGCTGCGGATCGCGCGGGTGCACCACGATCGGCACCGAGAGGAGAGTCCACTCCTCGTCGCCCGACAGCCGCACCGGCACCTGGCACGCGTCCACCCACGGTGCGCCCGCTCCGGCGTCGTAGCGGATGACCGTGCCCGAATCGATCGCGCACGCGGCCTCCGCACGGGCTCCGGATGCCCGGACGTCGTCGCCGATCTCGATGAGCGCACCGCGTGGGCGTGCGACGAGGCTCGCCATGTCGAAGGTCCCCGACTCGAGCTCGGTGACTTCGGGGGATGCCGCGCCCGCGCGGAGCGTCAGCGCCAGGTCGTCGTCACCCGGCACGCGGAGGAACCCGTACGACGTGACCTCACCGGCAGCGCTCTCGCCGGTCACGGCGAAGGGGATGAGCTGCGTGGTCTCGGGGAGCGCGCCGCGCAGGCGCGAGCCCTGCACCGTCACCCCCTGCGGGTCGCCCCACAGCGAGAGCTCGAGGTCGCCGGCGTCGCCGCCCGACCACGTGACCTTGCCCGCCAGCACGTCGACGCCCCGCGGGAAGTCCTCGCGGCTCTCGACGGTGAGGCTGGTGTCGGCGACGACCGGGTAGTCCGGCACGCTCTCGCGCACCACCCGCACCACGATGAGGCCGCGCCCCGTGTTGCCCGACGAGGACTCCACGTCGTAGAGGAAGGACATCGTCGCCGGCTCGTCGCCCGCCGCGATGCGGACCGTCGCGTCGTCGACGGCGACGATCTGGTCGCCGAGACGCTCGTACTCCGGATTGTCGCTGCCGTCGATGAGGGTCGCCGGCACGTCGGGACGGATGTCGGTCACGCGCAGCTCACCCATCGTCGGATCGACGTCGTTCGAGAGCGGGCTCACGCGGATCGTGTTGCCGTCGCCCGCCTGCACCTGCACGTAGTCGGTGAAGGTGACCGGGCTCGGGTTGGCCTCGCTGTCCAGCACGCCGACCCGCACGGTGCCCTCGGCGGTCTCGCCGAACGCGTCGACGACGCGGTAGCGGAACGACACCTGCCCGCTGTCACCCGGGACGCTCGTGTACATGATCGACGCGCCGTCGGCCGTGATCGTGGCGGCCCCGCGCTCGGGCTGGGCGACGATGCGGTCCAGCGTCACGACGTCGCCGTCGGGATCCATCCCGAAGCCGTCGAACTCGATGAGCGCGGACTGGCCGCTCAGCACGCGACCCTCGAGCGTGTCGGCCGTCGGTGCGCGGTTGGCGTCGGCGTCGATGACCCGCACCCGCACCGCCGCGGTGTCGGCGAGCGCCGGCGCACCGGTGGTGAACACCGAGTACTCGATGCCGTACTCGCCGGGCTCGCCGGGCGCCAGGTAGCGCAGCAGGTCGCCCGATGCGAAGGCCAGCGCCCCATCGGACGAGGACCGCACGGACGCGGGGTTGAGGGTGGGCAGGCCGCCCGACGGCGCGATGTCGTTGTCGAGCACCGGGATGTCGATCTGCGCGCCGGCACGCACCACCACGGTGTCGTCGACGGCGATCGGCGCGAGCTCGGGCGCCGGAGGCAGCAGGTACACCGTGGCCTCGCCCTGGACGCTCGCGCCGGTGTCCTCGGTGCCGTCGCTCACGACGTACGAGACCGTGCCCAGCCGGCCGGCGGCGCCGTCCGCCGTCGTGCCCGACACCCGCAGGTGGTTCTGGCCCACGGCGTCGACCGACAGGGTGGCGCCGTCGTCGGCTCGCGCGGTGACGTCGCTCAGCAGCAGCACGCGGCGCGTCGGGTTCGAGACCGCGTCGAAGACCTCGAGCGTGGCGTCCTGCTGGGGGTGCACGAACGCCACCACCGGCGAGGTCGAGAGCTGGGCGGGCGCGTCGGCGGGCAGCAGGGTGATGCGGGCCGTGCCGGCCGCCTCGCTGACGCCGTCCGTCACCGTGAAGTCGACGCGGAACGTGCCGGGGTTCTGCGCCGTGAAGTCGAACGACGTCGAGCCGCCGACCACGGTCGCCGTCGCCGCGGCGTCGTCGAGTACGCGCACCGACTCGAGCGAGAGCGTTCCCGCCGTGCCGGTGACGTGGTCTGCGACGTCGATGGTCATGCCAGATGCCACCGTGTCGGTGACGGCGAACGACTGGGCGGCCAGCTGCGGCTGCGGCGACACCTTCACGGTGAGCGACTTCACCGCCGTCTGCCCCTGGGTGTCGGCGACGGTGACCGCGAGCTCGATGAGCTGCTCGCCCCCGTCGCCGGTGTCGCTGTGCTGGTAGACGACGTCGCCGCCCGGTGTCGAGGCGACGCTTCCGGTCCCCGTCACGTTCTCGACCGACAGCAGCAGCAGCGGGTCGCCCTCCGGGTCCACCCAGCCGGGGAGCACCGGCACGGTCACCGTGCCACCGCGCGCGACCTCCGGCTGCGGCCACTCGACGAGGCAGCGCTCGACGCCGCACCACTCCGGCGCCGACTCGGCGGCGGCATCCGCCACGGTGACGGTGACGGTCGTCGACTCCGACATCAGGCCGTTCTCGGTCGTGCCGTCGGTGACGGCGTACGAGAAGGTGGCCGAGCCTGTCGCGCCGGGCTGCACACGCACCGCGAGGCGCTGGTCGTCGTCGGTCACCGTCACGGCGCCGAAGGCGGGATCGAGGCCCGTGACCGACGCGGGGTCGATCGTGAGCACGTCCTCGTTCGGGTCGTGGTCGTTCATCAGCACCGGCAGCGAGGCGAGCGCCCCGGAGCGTACCCCGAAGGCGTCCGGCTCGGCGATCGGGGGCTTCGGGTCGAGCACGACCTGCAGCTGCTCGCCGCTCGGCACCGCGTCGGGGTCGGTGCGGTCGTCGAGGCTCCAGTCCTGACTCGAGGCGATGAGGGCGCCGTCGGGCACCGACCACGCCCATCCCGACCGCGTGTCGTTGAGGATCACGGCGGAGTCGCTCGCGACGAAGACCGGGCGGACCTGGTCGCCCATCGCCTCGGCGCCGTAGTCGAGGACGACCGTCGCGCCGTTCGAGCGCCACAGCAGCCCGCCCGCGTCACCCGTGCCCAGCCAGGCGGCGTAGGTCTCGCCGTCGTGCGTGACCGGCTGCGCCGGGGTTCCGAGCACCGTGCCGGTGCCGCCGCCGACCTCGGTCGCCATGCTGGAGCCGTCGGCCGGCACGCGCACGAGCGCGGTGTCGTCGGCGAGGTAGACGTCGGTGCCGCCCGCATCAGGCGCGCCGACGACCACGGTGCCGGTCGTCGGCGTCCGGACCGGGCCGTCCTGGCCACGCAGCCAGACATCGCCGTCCTCGGTGTCGACGACGGCCCACGTGTCTCGCGCGGCGGTGATCGCCGGCGCGGAGAGCCCATCGGCGTCGAGGGTGTCGCGGTCGCGCACCTGGCCGTCGCGGACGTCGTAGCGCAGCACCGAGCCGTCGGCGCGCGAGTACGCGAACAACACGCCCCGGGCGTCGACCGCGATCGCCTCGGCGGTGTACTGCGGCGTGTCCTCGTCGTCGGTGCGGAACGGGTCGAGCTGGGATGCCGAGCCGCTGGAGAGCCGCCCGGCGAACACGGCGCCCGAGTCAGTGAGATACGCCACGTAGTCACCCGCGGTGACGACCTCGGTGGTGCCGGGCGGCGTCTTCTGCGACGTCTGCAGCGCCTCCTCGTCGAGGTCCTCCGGCATCGCCGCGTCGATGCGGGTGAGCGTGCTGTAGCTGTCGCTGAACAGGTACGCGGCATCCCCCGTCTGCACCACCTGATCGGGATTGCTGATGCTGCGGACGGTGTCGAGCTCGCCGACCGAGGTGTTCACCCGTGCATAGCGCCTGCCGTCGCCGGTCTGCAGCGCCCACACCGCCGTGTCCACGTCGGGTGTCTCCTGGGCGTCCAGGCCCGGCCACACGATGCTGACCCCGATCACCGCGGCCGCCACCGCGCCGGCGGCGACGAGGCCGGTGACCGTGCCGCGGCGCATCACAGCACCCCCACGGCCAGCAGCACCGCGACGACGGCGCCGGCGCCGGCGACCACTCCCGCGCCGATGCCGACGACCCACGGCAGCGCGCCGCCGCCGCGTCTGCGGCGCGCGGGCGCCGAGATCTCCGTGTCTTCGTCACGGGCGAGGGCTGCCACCCCGGTGCCTGCCCGGGACTTGCGGGTGAGGTCGCGCTCGACATGGGAGCGGGCCGGTCCGCGCAGCGCCGAGTCGCCGAAGTCGACCGGACCGGATGCCGGTGACCACTCCGCGTCGGGGATCTCGAGCGGCGTCGGCGAGAGGCCCAGCCCCGCCTGCACCTCGCGCAGCGCCTCGCCGAACGCACGCGCCGAGTCGTAGCGGCGACCGGGGTCGCGGCTCATCGCCGTGGCGAGCACGCTCTGCAGCGACGCCGGGACGTCGGCGCGGGGGATCTCGACGTAGGTGGCGCGCGCGATGCGACGCCGCAGCAGATCCTTGGTGTTCTGGCCGCGCTCACGCCGCTCGAAGGGGCTGTGACCCGCGAGCAGCGAGTACACCGTCGCGCCGATGCTCCACACCTCGCTCGTGACGGTGCCGCTGGTCTGCTCGGCCACGACCTCGGGCGAGCTCCACGGGATCGACATCGCCAGCACCTCGCCGCCGCTCTTGCGCTGGAGCGACGCTGAGATGCCGAAGTCGGCGAGCACCGGGGTGCCGAAGGTCGTGATGAGGATGTTGCTGGGCTTGACGTCGCGGTGGATGAGGCCGGCGCGATGCGCCGACTCCAGCGCGCTCGCCATGCGCACGCCGATCGCGAGCACCTCCTCGACGGGGATGCGCTCCACCCGGTAGCGCTGCGCGAGCGAGCCGGGGCAGTACTCCATGACGATGTACGGCCGCCCGTCGGCGGAGATGCTGGCCTGGTAGACGGTCACGATCGAGGGATGGGCGGACAGGTGCGCCAGCACATCGGCTTCGGCGTTGAACATGCGCCGCAGCTCGGGGTCGCGCACGTCGCTGGGCATGACCTTGACCGCGACGTTGCGGCGGGGCATGTCCTGCTCGTACAGGAAGACGTCGGCGAATCCGCCGGAGCCGAGAGGGCGGATGTAGGCCAGCCCGGGAAGTATCGGGGGCGCCGAGGGAAGCCGTGTGGCCACCACACCTCCCCCGCAGTCCGCTACCTTGACACGACCCGTGCCGTCGTGACGGCAACAAACCTGGCCATGCTAACAAAATCACTTCTGAGAACCCGCGCCGGCCCCCGCCGGCTGTGCAATTCTCGAGGCCCGTCTCCGACCTGCTGTGCCCGGCCGGCGCGAGTCACTCCAGGCGCGGGGCTTCGCCGGGGTCGTGCGGGTCGAACGGCGCGTCGAGCGACTTCGTGAGATCCGCGAGCATCGCCTCGATCTGGGGCTCGACGAACTCGCCGACCGCGGCCTGGATGCGCAGGCGATGGTGCAGCAGGATGGTGCACACCTCGCGGCCGACCATGTTGGCGTAGTCGTCCGCGAGGCCGACCTCCTGGCGGAGCGCGGCCTTGGCCTCCTCGGTCAGCGGCGGCAGGTCCGGAACGTGCGCGTCGGCCTCTTCGGCGAGACCGGCGATCGTGAAGAGGAACGGCGCACCGGGCACCGGCTCAGGATCCAGCGGCAGCCCTTCGAACTCGGGGTCCAGCCCCTCGCCCGGCCGATAGCTGCGCGCACGGTTGCGGGCCGCCTGCTGGTCGAGCTCCGTCTGCAGCATCGGGAGGTTCAGCGCCGTGTACTCGGCCACCGAGCGGTCGACGATGGTCTTGATCCGCGTGGAGAGCCCGTGCTGCACGCCGTGCGGGACATCGGCTCCGAGCCCCGCCGCGGACAGCACCGGCGACCCGAAGCAGCGCCGGCACGGAGCGGTCCGGCCGCGGTGCGTCGCAGGCTCCCACCGCGGCAGCCAGGCGAGCCAGGCGTCCACCGCCTGGCTGACCTGGGTCTCGAGCGACCGCTCCACCCGGTCAACGCTAGTACCCGGCATGTGTTTTCGCCCGGATTCCCGCGGTTCCCGGCCGCGCGGACATCCGGATCACTCGTCGAACTCGTCCTCCCAGGGCCACCGCGGACGGTGCGCGCGCGTGCGAACGAGCGCGATGCCCGCCCACGCCGACACGAATGCGGCAGCGGCCACCGACACCCCGAACCACGACGTCGCCAGGCGCCCCGCGACCGCCGTCGCAACCCCCAGGTCCGCCCCGGTGAACAGGGCCGCGAACCACACGCCCCCGATGTACGCGAGGAACGCCGCCGCGGTGGTCCACGCGGCACCCCAGTAGGACGGATGCGGCGACCCGGCGCTCGTGCGCGACGACGGGCTGCCCGCGCGAGCGATCGCCGCCCACAGCCCGCCCGCGAACGCGAGCGTCGCGCACACGACGCCCGCGGCCCCCGGGATCTGCCCGAGGCCGGGTGTCGCGATGACGTCCTCGGCGAGGACGAGGCTCGTGATGCCGAGCCCGAAGATGGTGAGCGCGATGAAGCCGACCGTGGCGAAGGCCAGGGCGATCGGCGGCCGCACCGGACCCGCCGACGCCGCGCCTTCCCCGTCACCGGCCATGCCGCCAGCCTACGTCGGCGGCTCCCGCGGCGGAGGGGGTGCGGCTACGCGCGGACGAGCTGCGGCCCGGCCTCGAGCGTGCGCTCGTACTCCCGCTGCGCCTCGATGTTGAGCTCGGTCACGCGCTTCGCGCGCGAAGCCGCCCAGGCGCCGAACCAGATGGTCAGCTCGCGCCCGATGACGAACGCGGCGATCGCCAGCGGCGTGAGCAGCTCGGCCTCGGCGAGGTCGCCGCCCTCGGTCGCCGTGAGCTCCCAGAACGGCGCCTGGAAGAGCGCGCCGAGGATGTGGCCGCCGTACGCGGCGATGCCGACCAGGATGCCGAAGACCACCCAGGCGCCCCACCGACCGCGGTTGATGATCGCGCCCAGCACCCAGAAGGCGAAGAAGAAGACCACGACCGGCACCCACAGCGACCAGGTGCCCAGGGCGCCGACGACCGTCGTGCCGACGTTCTCGCCGGTCAGGTCGCCCTCGATCGCGTCGACGCCGAGCCAGACGGCGAGGTACAGCACGGCGAACGCGATGGCGGCGAGGAGGCCGATGGCACCGGCCGCCGCGCGGTTGCCGCGCGGTCGCGGCGCTTCCGGCGCCTGGACGAAGATGGGCTGCGGAGCCGCGGCGGCGACGACCGCCGGCTCGGCGACGACGGGCTCGCTCGGAGTGACGACGGGCGCGGCGACAACGGTCGGCGCGTCGTCGGCAACGGGTGCCGCCGTGGAGGAGTAGTCGAGGGATGCCGCCTCCGGCGATGCCCACGGGTCGGGCTCCGCGTCCGCCGGGGTCACGGTGGCGGGGGCCACGGCCTCGTCGGCCGGGGCGACGGCGGGCTCGTCGGCGACGGCCGGAGCACTCGCGTCGGACGCATCCGCGGGCGTGGATGCGGCTGCGGTGGAGCTGTCGGCGTCGACCGCATCGCGGCGGGCGGCCTCTGCGTCGGCGAGGCCTTCGTTCGCGCGACCGACGACGTCGTCGACGCCGTTGGGCTCTTCGACGGGCTCGCCGTAAGACGACTTGGGGTCACTCATCGCAGGCACTCCTCACGCAGGGCCAATCCCCGCAGTGGCAGAGTAGCCCGCGGGCCCGCGCATGCCGCGGAGGCGTGCCGGAGGAATGCGCTCCCGCGTCGCGGCGACCGCCGCCGCGCGGCGCCACTACCCTGGGCCCATGGCAACACCTGCGCGAACGCCTCGCGGCGGCCGGCGCGCGGCGGTCGCGGCATCCGTCCTCGTCGCGCTCGCCGTGCTGACGGCGTGCGCACCCGACGACGCACCCCCCGGCGACGGCTTCACCTACTCGCCCACCCCCACGAGGGACGCGTCCGCGACGCCGACCCCGACGCCGTCGGCGACGCCGCTCGCCGACATCCCCGACGACTGCCGCGCGATCCTCACCGCCGACGTGCTCGCGCAGCTCGAAGGCATCCCGCTCAACGACCCGGCCTTCGGGTCGTCGGGCGCGCAGCCCGACGGCGGCCTCGTGTGCGTTTGGCGCGACCCTGCCACGGACACCACGGGACTGGTCACGACCATCACCTACATGTCGCGCGGCCCCGCCCTCGACATGCTCAACAAGCTCGTGACCGACGAGGGCTACACCTGCTACACCCCCGACGGCGGCACGCGCTGCGAGAAGACCTGGCAGAACGAGACGTACCCGGTGACCGACGGGCGCACGCTGTTCTGGCGCGACGACATCCTCATCGACACCACCTACTCGAACCTCGCACCCAGCGGCTACACGGCCGCTGTCGTCGCGAGCATCTTCGGCTGAGGCGGCCGGATCAGCCCCACACGGTGCGGTCGAGCCGCGCGCCGTAGTCATCGGGGTGCCACTGCGTCTCGACGCTCACGAGCCAGAGCCCGTCGCGCAGCGTGTGCTCCTCGCGCACCGAGCCCTGCGTCCGCGCGCACACCGTGGCGCCGCCGGCGGTACCGCACGAGAACCCGTCGCCCGAGAGCGCGGCCTCGGCGATGGAGACGGCATCCGGGTCGACCTTCGACAGCGTCGTGACGATGCCGCCCGCGTCGAACCGCCAGGTGCAGGTCACCAGCACATCGGGGGCCGCCGCGTCGGCGAACGAGGTCGCCGTGGTGGCGGGCGGGCCGAGCGACTGGCCGAGGAGCGAGCCGGGTCGCCAGGTCAGCTCGTTCCAGAGATCGTCGGCGTACAGCGTCCGGCAGTCGACGGCCCCGCCGTCCGCCGCCGTCTGAGCGGGGGTCTGCTCGGGCGTCGCGCTCGGCTGCGGCGCCGTCGCGTTGCGCAGCGTGTCGCCGACCCACGCGACCGTCACCGGCAGCATCGGCAGAGACAGCCACACGAGCGCCCCGACGACCGCCCCGCACAGGATCCCCGCGGGCACGGCGATCCACGCATTGCGACCGCCGATCCGTGCCATGGGGCCCCCACCTCCGCTTCCACGGTAAGCCGGAATGACCGGATGGCCTCGACCCACGCCGCGGAACCGTCGGCGGCGGCGCGATCCGGCGAGCGGTGAAGAATACACTCCCGCCGCGCCGAGTTCGACCCCCTCTCTACAACCACCCCGGATGACGGACGGTTTTCTCCCACGGCGGATCCCCAGGCCCGGCACAGCGCCGGACCGACACCGCACGTGAAAGTGGAGGAGGAGGAGCATGTCGACATACGACACCGAACAGTCCGCAGGTCGGAGCGCGGCGACGGGAGACGTGAAGGAGCGTGCCGTCGACACGGTCGCCGAGGTGGACGCGGGCGCGAAGTACGTCGCGGGCGTCGCCGGCGAGGAGGCCGGCAGCGTCGCCCACGACGTCAAGCGCGCCGCCCGAGGGTTCTTCGACGAGACCCGGACGCAGCTGTCGGAGCAGGCCTCGACGCAGCAGCGCCGCGCTGCCGGCGCGCTGCGCAGCACCGGTGACGAGCTGGAGAGCCTGGCATCCGGCACGGCCTCAGGAGCCGGAGGCGCCGCGACCAGCGCGGTGCGCACGATCGGGCAGCAGACGCGCCGGGCCGCCGACTGGCTCGAGCAGCGCGAGCCCGCCGACGTGGTCCGGGAGGTGCGCGGGTTCGCCCGCCGCCACACCGGGGCCTTCCTGGTGATCGCACTCGGCGTGGGCATCGTCGCCGGTCGCCTCACCCGGGCGCTCGTGTCGGACGCCCGCAGCGACAGCGGGATGCCGAACGGCAGCGCGGGCCGGGTGGGCGCCCGTCCGATGGTCGCAGGAAACGGCACCGTCGGCGCACCCGCGGGAACGGCCGGCACGACGGGCTGGAACGACACCGGTGTCGCCGCAGACGGCGACACCCCGATCGGCGACGCCCTGGCGGGCGACCAGGAGAGCATGCCGACCACTCCGGGATCGCAGGGGCTGTCGACTGCGGACGACACCGCGCAGAACGAGTGGTCGCCCAGCGGCGAGGCACGACGATGACCGACATGCCCACGCCGTCGCAGCAGAAGGCGGCCGAGACGTCGCTGGGCGACCTCGTGGGCGAGGTCTCCCGCGACCTGTCGATCCTGATGCGCAAGGAGCTCGAGCTGGCGAAGGCCGAGCTCTCGGAGTCCGCCAAGCGCGCCGGCAAGGGCGCGGGACTCCTCGGAGGCGCGGGATACGCGGCCATGATGGCCGTGCTCTTCCTGAGCCTCGCCCTGTGGTGGGCGCTCGGCACCCTGATCGGCCTCGGCTGGTCGGGCGTCGTCGTCGCCGTCATCTGGGCCATCGTGGCCGGCATCATGTACGCCGTCGGGCGGAGCCGGCTGAAGACCGTGCAAGGCGCGCCGCAGACGGTGGAGACCGTTCGAGAGATCCCCGAGGCGCTCAAGAGGAACGAGGAGAACAGATCATGAGCAACCCAGACCAGATCCGCGCCGACATCGAGGTGACGCGCGACGAGCTCGGACGCGACGTGGACGCGCTCGCCGACAAGGTGTCGCCGCCGAAGATCATGGAGCGTCAGAAGACGAGGGCGCGGCAGGTCATGACCGACGTGAAGGGACGTGTCATGGGCGTCGCCGACGACCTCGGCGACTCGGCATCCTCCACCGGCCACTCGGTCGGCCACGCCGTCGGCGCCGCCGGCGACGCGGTGCGCGACCTCCCGAACAAGGCCAGGCAGACGACCCAGGGCGCACCGCTCGTGGTCGGCCTCCTGGCGGCGGGAGTCGGATTCCTCGTCGCGAGCCTGATCCCCACGACCGACGCGGAGACGCGGTGGAGCACAGCGCTGCGCGACAAGGCCCAGCCGCTCGTCGACAAGGCGGTGGATACGGCGAAGGATGCCGCGCACGAGGTGGCCGAGGGACTGAAGGGCCCGGCGCAGGACGCCGCTCAGCAGGTCAAGGACTCCGCCGTCGCGTCTGCCGAGACCGTGAAGGAGGAGGCGCAGAGCACCGCTGAACGCGTGAAGGAGAACGTCACCGAGAACGTGTCGCCCTCCAGCGGCGACGGGGCCGCGGCAACAACCGGCTCCGAGAGCCTGGGCCAGACCGGCACGTCGACGTCGTCCGACCCCCTCGGCTCGGCCGAGAGCGACGACTCCCCCGGCTGGCACCGCCTCGGCTGAGGCATCCGTCCGCAGTGAACGACGAAGGGCCCCGGCGTGATGCCGGGGCCCTTCGTGCTGCTTCGTCTCAGCCCGGTCGCTCGGCGACCGGAAGGGGACTCAGTTGTAGTCGGTCGTGAAACCGTCCGTGGAGAAGCTGTCGAAGTCGACGTAGCTCAGGTCGGCGTCGGTGTACGCGCCGTCCGAGGCGAAGATGCGGTTGGGGTACCGCTCGCTCTTGGCCTCCTCCGTCGCCTCGACCGTGACATCGCGGTACTTCGCGAGGCCGGTTCCGGCGGGGATGAGCTTTCCGATGATGACGTTCTCCTTGAGGCCGACGAGCGGGTCGCTCTTGCCCTCCATGGCCGCCTGCGTCAGGACGCGGGTGGTCTCCTGGAACGACGCGGCCGACAGCCACGACTCGGTCGCGAGCGACGCCTTCGTGATACCCATCAGCTCGGGACGACCCGACGCGGGGCGCTTGCCCTCGGCCACGGTCTCGCGGTTGATGTTCTGGTACTTCTTGAAGTCGACCAGCTCACCCGGCAGCAGCGTCGTGTCGCCGTGGTCGACCACGGTGACCTTCCGCAGCATCTGACGGACGATGACCTCGATGTGCTTGTCGTGGATCGGCACACCCTGCGAGCGGTACACGCCCTGGACGCCGTTGACGAGGTACTTCTGCACCTCGCGGGCACCCTGCACGCGCATGACCTCCTTGGGGTCGAGCGTGCCGACCTGGAGAGGCTGACCGACCGTGACGCGCTGCCCGTCCTCGACCAGGAGCGTCGCGCGCTTCAGGACCGGGTAGACGTGCGGCTCGTCGCCGTTGTCGGGCGTGAGGATGACCTTCTTCGACTTCTCGGTCTCGTCGATCGTGATGCGGCCATCGGCCTCGGCGATCGGCGACGCGCCCTTCGGGGTGCGGGCCTCGAACAGCTCCTGCACGCGGGGCAGACCCTGCGTGATGTCGTCGGCCGACGCGGAACCACCGGTGTGGAAGGTACGCATCGTCAGCTGCGTGCCGGGCTCACCGATCGACTGGGCCGCGATGATGCCGACGGCCTCGCCGATGTCGACGATCTTGCCGGTCGCGAGCGAACGGCCGTAGCACTTCGCGCAGACGCCGACCGCCGAGTCGCAGGTGAGGACCGAGCGGACCTTGATCGACTCGACACCCGCACCGACGAGCTTGTCGATGAGCACGTCGCCGACGTCCTCACCGGCGGAGGCGACGACCTCGCCCTTCGGGTCGACGGCGTCGGCCGCGAGCGTGCGGGCGAACACCGAGTTCTCGACGTTCGCGTCGCGCACCAGCGCACCGTCGGCGCCGGGGGCGGCGATGGTGAACTCGAGGCCCTTGGTCGTGCCGCAGTCCTCCTCGCGGATGATGACATCCTGCGAGACGTCCACCAGACGACGGGTCAGGTAGCCCGAGTCGGCCGTACGGAGGGCCGTGTCGGCCAGACCCTTACGGGCACCGTGCGTCGCGATGAAGTACTCCGCCACCGACAGACCCTCGCGGTACGAGGAGATGATCGGACGCGGGATGATCTCACCCTTGGGGTTGTTCACCAGGCCTCGCATACCCGCGATGTTGCGGATCTGCAGCCAGTTACCACGAGCACCCGACGAGACCATCCGGTTGATGGTGTTGTCGGCCGGGAAGTTGTCCCGCATCGCCTTCTGGACCTCGTCGGTCGCCTCGGTCCAGATCTTGATGAGCTCCTGACGACGCTCGGCGTCGGTGGTGAGACCCTTCTCGAACTGCGCCTGGACCTTCGCGGCCTGCTTCTCGTAGCCCGCGACGATCTCGCCCTTGTTCGGGGGCGTGAGGATGTCGCTCAGCGCCACCGTGACACCCGAACGGGTGGCCCAGTAGAAGCCGGCGTCCTTGATGCGGTCGAGCGAAGCCGCGACCTCCACCTTCGGATACTCCTCGGCGAGCTTGTTGACGATCTGCGACAGCTTGCCCTTGTCGGCCTGCTCGCGAACGAACGGGTAGCCCTTGGGGAGCGTGTCGTTGAAGATCGCCTGACCGAGCGACGCGTCCACGAGACCGTGGCGCTCGTAGCCCTCGGGGGCTTCGCCCTCGAGGAACGTCAGCCCGGGAACGCGGATGCGCACCTTGGCCTGCAGGTCGAGGGTGCCCTCGTCCTTCGCCAGGATCGCCTCGCCGACCGAGCCGAACACGCGACCCTCGCCGCTCGCGCCCTCCTTGACCGTGGTCAGGTGGTGCAGGCCGATGATCATGTCCTGCGAGGGCAGGGTGACCGGGCGGCCGTCCGACGGCTTCAGGATGTTGTTCGACGCCAGCATCAGGATGCGGGCCTCGGCCTGGGCCTCGACCGACAGCGGCAGGTGCACGGCCATCTGGTCGCCGTCGAAGTCCGCGTTGAACGCGGCGCAGACGAGCGGGTGCAGCTGGATGGCCTTGCCCTCGACGAGCTGAGGCTCGAAGGCCTGGATGCCGAGACGGTGGAGCGTCGGCGCACGGTTGAGGAGCACGGGGCGCTCGCGGATGATCTCCTCGAGCACGTCCCAGACCTCGGGGCGCGTGCGCTCGACGGCGCGCTTGGCCGCCTTGATGTTCTGCGAGTGACCGAGGTCGATCAGGCGCTTGATCACGAACGGCTTGAACAGCTCGAGGGCCATCTGCTTGGGCAGACCGCACTGGTGGAGCTTGAGCTGCGGGCCGACGATGATGACCGAACGGCCCGAGTAGTCCACGCGCTTGCCGAGCAGGTTCTGACGGAACCGGCCCTGCTTGCCCTTGAGCATGTCGGACAGCGACTTGAGCGCACGGTTGCCCGTGCCCGTGACGGGGCGACCGCGGCGGCCGTTGTCGAACAGCGCGTCGACGGCCTCCTGCAGCATCCGCTTCTCGTTGTTGACGATGATCTCGGGGGCACCGAGGTCGATCAGGCGACGGAGGCGGTTGTTGCGGTTGATCACGCGACGGTAGAGGTCGTTCAGGTCGGAGGTCGCGAAGCGGCCACCGTCCAGCTGCACCATCGGGCGCAGCTCCGGCGGGATCACCGGGACGACGTCGAGCACCATCGAGGCCGGGCTCATGCCGGTCTGCAGGAACGAGTTGACGACCTTGAGGCGCTTGATCGCACGGATCTTGCGCTGGCCCTTGCCCTCCGAGATCTGCAGGTGCAGGTTCTCGGACTCGGCCTTCAGGTCGAACGCCTCCAGGCGGCGCTTGATCGACTCGGCGCCCATGTGGGCCTCGAAGTACTGACCGAAGCGGTCCTGCAGCTCGTGGAAGATCTCGTCTTCGCCCTTGAGCTGGCCGACCTCGAGCGTGCGGAAGTCCTCCCACACCTTCTCGAGGCGCGTGATCTGGTCGTCGGTACCCTTGCGGATGCCGGCCATCTCCTTCTCGGCGGCGTCCTTGACCTTCTTCTTCTGGTCGGCCTTGGCACCCTCCTCCTCGAGCGCGGCGAGCTCCTCCTCCAGCTTCTGGAGGCGAGCGGCGACACGCGCGTCGCGGCGGTCGGCGAGCGTCTTCAGCTCGAGGCGGATGTTGTTCTCCTGCGTCGAGAGGTCGCGGTGGCGCGCCTCCTCGTCGACCGAGATCACCATGTACGCGGCGAAGTAGATGACCTTCTCGAGGTCCTTCGGCGCCATGTCCAGCAGGTACCCGAGGCGCGACGGGACGCCCTTGAAGTACCAGATGTGCGTGACGGGCGCGGCGAGCTCGATGTGGCCCATGCGCTCACGGCGCACCGAGGACTTGGTGACCTCGACGCCGCAGCGCTCGCAGACGATGCCCTTGAAGCGGACGCGCTTGTACTTGCCGCACGCGCACTCCCAGTCGCGCGAGGGTCCGAAGATCTGCTCGCCGAACAGACCGTCCTTCTCGGGCTTGAGGGTGCGGTAGTTGATGGTCTCGGGCTTCTTGACCTCGCCGTAGGACCAACGACGGATGTCGTCAGCGGTGGCCAGGCCGATGCGAAGCTGATCGAAAGTGGTTGATTCGAGCACTGGTTCTCCTGTGTCGGAAATTCGTTCGTTACCTGGCGCGCTTAGATCTCGTCGATCGACGACGACTCGAAGCGGCTGGAGATGTTGATGCCGAGCTCCTCCGCGGCACGGAAGGCGTCGTCGTCGGTGTCGCGGAGGTTGACCGCCGTGCCGTCGGCCGAGAGGACCTCGACGTTCAGGCAGAGCGACTGCATCTCCTTCATGAGCACCTTGAACGACTCGGGGATGCCGGGCTCCTGGATGTTCTCGCCCTTGACGATCGCCTCGTACACCTTGACGCGGCCGAGGATGTCGTCGGACTTGATCGTGAGGAGCTCCTGGAGCGCGTACGCGGCGCCGTAGGCCTCGAGGGCCCACACCTCCATCTCACCGAAGCGCTGACCGCCGAACTGCGCCTTACCACCGAGCGGCTGCTGGGTGATCATCGAGTACGGGCCCGTCGAGCGCGCGTGGATCTTGTCGTCCACGAGGTGGTGCAGCTTCAGGATGTACATGTAGCCGACCGAGATCGGAGCCGGGAACGGCTCGCCGGAGCGGCCGTCGAACAGCTGCGTCTTGCCCGAGGAGTCGATCAGGCGCTCGCCGTCGCGGTTCGGGGTCGTCGAGTCGAGCAGACCCGCGATCTCGGCCTCGAACGCACCGTCGAACACCGGCGTGGCGACCTTCGTGCCGGCCGGCGCCTCGAAGGCCTGCTCCGGCAGCTGGGCGGCCCACTCCGGGATGCCCTCGACCTTCCAGCCCTGCTTGGCGATCCAGCCGAGGTGCAGCTCGAGGACCTGGCCGAAGTTCATTCGACCGGGGATGCCGAGCGGGTTCAGGATGACCTGGACCGGCGTGCCGTCCGCGAGGAACGGCATGTCCTCGACGGGCAGGATCTTCGCGATGACGCCCTTGTTGCCGTGACGACCGGCGAGCTTGTCGCCCTCGGTGATCTTGCGCTTCTGGGCGATGTAGACCACGACGCGGCGGTTGACGCCCGAGCCGAGCTCGTCGTCGCCGTCCTCGGCGTTGAACTCCTTGACCGCGATGATCGTGCCCTGCTCACCGTGGGGCACCTTCAGCGACGTGTCGCGGACCTCGCGGCTCTTCTCGTTGAAGATCGCGCGAAGCAGGCGCTCCTCGGCCGACAGCTCGGTCTCGCCCTTCGGCGTGACCTTGCCGACGAGGATGTCGCCGGGGCGCACCTCGGCGCCGATGCGGATGATGCCGCGCTCGTCGAGGTCCTTCAGCAGGTCGGGGCTGACGTTGGGGAGATCACGGGTGATCTCCTCCTTGCCGAGCTTCGTGTCGCGGGCGTCGACCTCGTACTCCTCGATGTGGATCGAGGAGAGGGTGTCGTCCTTCACCAGGTCCTGGCTGAGGATGATCGCGTCCTCGAAGTTGTGACCCTCCCACGTCATGAACGCCACGAGGAGGTTCTTGCCGAGGGCGAGCTCGCCGTTCTCGGTCGCGGGACCGTCGGCGATGACCTCGCCTGCCTCGACACGCTCGCCGGCCGAGACCACGACGCGCTGGTTGTAGCTCGTGCCCTGGTTGGAGCGGTCGAACTTGCGCAGGAAGTAGTCCTGGGTGCCGCCCTCGTCGAGCTGCACCGTCACAACGTCCGCCGAGACCTCGACGACGACACCGGCCTTGTCGGCGGTGACGACGTCACCGGCGTCGATCGCGGCGAAGCCCTCCATGCCCGTGCCGACCACCGGCGACTCGGAGCGCAGCAGCGGCACGGCCTGACGCTGCATGTTCGCACCCATGAGGGCGCGGTTCGCGTCGTCGTGCTCGAGGAACGGGATGAGCGAGGTCGCGACCGACACCATCTGGCGCGGCGAGACGTCCATGTAGCCGATCTCCTCCGAGTGGAAGAGGTCGACCTCGCCGCCGTTGCCGCGACGGGCGAGGACGCGGTCCTGCGCGAAGCGGCCGTCGGCCTTCAGCTCGACACCGGCCTGCGCGACGATGTAGTCGCTCTCCTCGGAGGCGGTCAGGTAGTCGATCTGGTCGGTGACCTTGCCCTCGACCACGCGGCGGTACGGCGTCTCGATGAAGCCGAACGCGTTGATGCGCGCGAACGAGGCGAGCGAGCCGATCAGGCCGATGTTCGGGCCTTCCGGCGTCTCGATGGGGCACATGCGGCCGTAGTGCGACGGGTGGACGTCGCGGACCTCGACGCCTGCGCGCTCACGGGACAGACCGCCGGGGCCGAGGGCCGAGAGGCGGCGCTTGTGCGTCAGACCCGCGAGCGGGTTGTTCTGGTCCATGAACTGCGACAGTTGCGACGTTCCGAAGAACTCCTTGATCGCGGCCACGACGGGGCGGACGTTGATCAGGGTCTGCGGCGTGATCGCCTCGATGTCCTGCGTGGTCATGCGCTCGCGGACGACGCGCTCCATGCGCGACAGACCGGTGCGGACCTGGTTCTGGATGAGCTCGCCGACCGCGCGGATGCGACGGTTGCCGAAGTTGTCGATGTCGTCGACGTCCAGGCGGATCTCGGCCGGCTTGCCGCCGCGCACGCCGTCGAACGTGACGTCGCCGCGGTGCAGACGGACCAGGTACTTGATCGTGGCGACGATGTCGTCGACGGTCAGCACCGAGTCGCTGAGCGGCTTGTCGACACCGAGCTTGTGGTTGATCTTGTACCGGCCGACCTTGGCGAGGTCGTAGCGCTTCGGGTTGAAGTAGAAGTTGTCCAGGAGCGCGCGGGCGGCCTCGGCGGCGACCTGCTCGCCCGGACGGAGCTTGCGGTAGATGTCGCGGAGGGCGTCCTCCTTGGAGAGGATCGTGTCCTTCGACAGCGTCTCCTCGATCGAGTCGAAGCCGGCGAACTCGGCGAGGATGTCCTCGCTGGTCAGGCCGAGCGCCTTCAGGAAGACGGTGACCGACTGCTTGCGCTTGCGGTCGATGCGGACGCCGACCTGGTCGCGCTTGTCGATCTCGAACTCGAGCCAGGCACCCCGCGACGGGATGACGCGCGCCGACACGATGTCCTTGTCGCTCGTCTTGTCGGGGGTCTTGTCGAAGTAGACGCCGGGCGAACGGACGAGCTGCGACACGACGACGCGCTCGGTGCCGTTGATGATGAACGTGCCCTTGCCGGTCTGGAGCGGGAAGTCGCCCATGAAGACCGTCTGGGTCTTGATCTCACCGGTCTGGTGGTTCATGAACTCGGCCTCGACGTAGAGCGGGGCCGCGTACGTCTTGCCGCGCTCCTTGCACTCCTCGATGGAGTACTTCTCGGGCTCGAGGTACGGGTTGGTGAACGAGAGCTGCATGGTCTCGCTCAGGTCTTCGATCGGCGAGATCTCCTCGAAGATCTCCTCGAGACCGCTGATCTCGGGCACGTCGGTGCGACCGTCGGCCTTCGCCTGGGCGACGCGGGCCTTCCAGGCCTCGTTGCCCACGAGCCAGTCGAACGACTCGGTCTGCAGCGCGAGAAGGTCGGGGACCGTCAGCGTGTCGGAGATCTTGGCGAACGAGAGGCGGGATGCTCCGCGTCCGTTCTTAGGGGTGGTGGTGGGGTTGGATGCGTTGCGCGCAGCAGCCAAGGGGATTACCTCCGTGGGCCCGTAGGGCTCGTTTCCTTGTCGTCAGGTGGAGTGCTCTCTTCCCCGAAACCCGCGCGGCACTCCTCGCGTGAACGCGGGGGGGCGCAGGCACAGCCGACCACCATATGAGGGCAGGGGGAATCCAAGAGCGCAAAGACCCACTATACGTCGAACGACGCGCCGTGTCCAGTCGGATCCTTGACGACTTTTGGATGCTGCGGTATAACCCCACGCAGCACGCACCCGCGCACCCGCGCACCCGGCCCAAGGGCCGGAGCGCGCGGGCGCGACCTGCTGCTGCCTACTTCTTGCCGAGGTTTCCTCGGCAGGCCATGCCCGGGTTCACGCCGACGTCGATGCCGGCGCTCACGAACATGCCGTAGCTCTGGATGCCCTTGTAGCCGTTCTTCTGGTTGCCCCGCATCGCGAGCATGTCGTCGTCGAAGCCTTCGGGGTTGCCCTCGACACTGTCGATCGTGTCCTGCCCCGAGAACGCGCACTCCGACGCGGAGTTGTTGGCGCCTTGCGCCTCACCGCCGTTGCCGGTCGCCTCTCCTGCCATCGCGGCTCCGCCGCTGCCGAGCACCAGCCCGATCGCCACCGCCGCGCACGCCAAGACCTTCTTCATCGCATTCCCCTCCCCATGGTGACGTCCGAAGCCCCGGATCGGACCAACGGCGACCCCTTCGGCGCCGTCACCGCCGCACCATACTCCTGACGGAAGCCGAGCGGAAGGACTCAACGGGGAGGATCGACCGCTTCCGATACACCGATGCACTGAAACCGTGGCGGAATCGGCCGGACAGGTCCATGATGTGGTCATGACTGGGGGACGATCCCCCGTGATCCGCACGCCCGACCAGCGGATCCGGGTGTTCGTGAGCTCGACCCTGCGCGAGCTCGCCGACGAACGTGAAGCAGTGAGGTCGGCCATCGAGCGACTGCGGCTCGCGCCCGTGATGTTCGAGCTGGGCGCCCGCCCGCACCCTCCCCGCGACCTCTACCGCTCCTACCTCGCCCAGAGCGACGTGTTCATCGGCATCTACGGCGCCAGCTACGGCTGGGTCGCCCCCGAAGAAGCGGTCTCCGGACTCGAAGACGAATACAACCTCGCCTCCCCCGAGATGCCCAAACTCATCTACGTCAAAGACACCGACACCCGCGACGAACGCCTCACCCAGCTCATCGCCCGCATCCAAGCCGACGACACCGCCGCCTACCTCCACTTCCACACCGCCGCCGACCTCGAAGACCACGTCGCCGGCGACCTCGCCATGCTCCTCGCCGAACGCTTCGACCAGTCGCGGCACGACAGTGGGCCGGCGGGCGCGGCCGACATCGGACTCGCGGCGCGAGTGCCGGCGCCGTACACCGAGACGATCGGGCGCGAGGGCGAGCTCGCCGAGATCCGTGCGCTGCTGGCGGGAGGCCTGCACCGGGTCGTGAGCCTCATCGGCCCCGGCGGCATCGGCAAGAGCCGACTCGCCATCGAGGCCGCTCACGCCGACGCCGATCTCTTCCCCGACGGCGTGTTCTTCGTGCCGTTGGAGGGCGTGCTCGAGCCCGGCCTGCTGCTGCCGACGATCGCCTACGTCCTCGGCGTGCGCGACACCGGCGCGGCGACCCTCGAGGAGCGCATCGCGCAGGCGATCGGCGACCGCCATGTCCTGATCGTGCTCGACAACTTCGAGCAGATCATCGACGAGGCTCCCGTCATCGTCGGCCTGTACACGCTGGCTCCGCGCGCGTGCTTCCTCGTGACCAGCCGGAACGTGCTGCGCATCCGCGGCGAACGCGTGTTCGACGTCGAAGTGCTCGAGACGCCCGACCCCGAGGCTCCCGCGACACTCGCCCAGGCACAGGCCTCCTCGGCGTGCCGGCTGTTCGCCGAGCGCGCCGCCGCCGCCCTGCCGGGCTTCGAGCTGACGGCGCAGAACGCGGCGGAGGTCGTCGAGATCTGCCGGCGGCTCGACGGCCTGCCGCTGGCCATCGAGCTGGCCGCGGCGAAGATCCGGCTGCTCTCGCCCCACGATGTCGCCGAGAGGCTCGGGAACAGCCTCCCGCTGCTGTCGACATCCGCGCGGGACCTGCCCGACCGGCACCGCACGATGCGCGCGACGATCGACTGGAGCGTGGGCCTGCTGTCCGAGGAGCAGCGCGCGATGCTCGAGGACCTCGGGGTCTTCGCGGCACGTTTCAGCCTGGAGGCGGTCGAGGCGGTCGGCGCGGGGCGCTCGTGGGGCGACCAGGCGATCGAGACGCTCGCCGCGCTCATCGACGCGTCGCTGGTCCAACGGGTCGACTCGGGCGGCCGCTCCGTCTTCTCACTCCTCGCCATCGTCCGCGAGTACGCCCTCGGGGCGCTCGAGTCCCGTGGCGCGGCCGACGCGATGCGCATCGCGCACGCCGACTACTACCTGGCCCTGGTGCGGCGGATCGCACCCCGGCTGCGCGGCGCCGCGCAGATCGACGCCGTCGCCGAACTGGGCCTGGAGGTCCCCAACCTCCGCGCGGCGGCGCGGCACCTGGTTCAGGAGAACCGGCTGGATGACGCCGGCGACTTCGCGTGGACCCTACTCCCCTACTGGTGGATCTCGGGCTACTTCGCCGACGTGCGCATGTGGATGCTGGAGCTCCTCGACAAGCAGCTGCCGATCACTGCCCGCACCCGTGCGATCGCGACGTTCTTCCCGCTGTGGGCCGAGCTATGGCAGCGCCCGAGCGATCAGGTGGTCGCAGGTCTCGGCGCGGCCGTGCGCCTCTTCACCGAGAGCGGCGACGAACAGGGCGCCGCGATGGCGCTCGCGGCGCGGGCGTCGACGCGACTGCAGTTCCCCGACCTCGATCCCGCCACGGCGCGCTCCGAGTTCGAGAGCGCGATCGCGAGACTCCACGCACTCGGCGACAGCTGGGCGGAGTCCCTCGCAGAGGTGGCGCTCGGGCAGCTGGGCGTGGTGTGCCGTGACATTCCCGCCGCGCTCGCCCACTTCGACCGCGCGGTCGAGATCGCCGAGGCCGCGGAGGACGCCTTCACCCGGGTCGTCGCCGGCAACAACCGCGCCCGCCTGAGGTTCATGCTCGGTGACCGCGACTCCGCCGAAGAGGAGTTCCTCCTCACTCTGACGCTGTCGATACGGCTGCACTTCGTCGACGGGGCGACCTACGGGATAGAGGGGATCTGCGCGGTCGCCGCGGCGCGGGGCGACGGCTGGCGGGCGGGCGCCCTCGCCGCGGCCGCCGCGAAGATCCGTGAGACGACGGGGATGTACGACATCGCAGGGTTCGCGGTGCACCTCGAGCCGCTCGCCGCTCTCCGCGCCGACGACCCCGAGAGCGTCGAGGCCGGCGCGCGGGCCGGGGCGGAGATGAGTCTCGCGGACGCGATCGCGATCGCACTGCCCGACCCCGAAGCCGAAGCCGACCTGCAGGAGAAGGTCCCCTCATGGTGACCGGTCCCGAACGCACGCACGTGATCCGCACGCCCGACCAGCGGATCCGGGTGTTCGTGAGCTCGACCCTGCGCGAGCTCGCCGACGAACGTGAAGCAGTGAGGTCGGCCATCGAGCGACTGCGGCTCGCGCCCGTGATGTTCGAGCTGGGCGCCCGCCCGCACCCTCCCCGCGACCTCTACCGCTCCTACCTCGCCCAGAGCGACGTGTTCATCGGCATCTACGGCGCCAGTTACGGCTGGGTCGCCCCCGAAGAAGCGGTTTCCGGACTCGAAGACGAATACAACCTCGCCTCCCCCGAGATGCCCAAACTCATCTACGTCAAAGACACCGACACCCGCGACGAACGCCTCACCCAGCTCATCGCGCGCATCCAAGCCGACGACACCGCCGCCTACCTCCACTTCCACACCGCCGCCGACCTCGAAGACCACGTCGCCGGCGACCTCGCCATGCTCCTCGCCGAACGCTTCGACGAATCGCGAGTCGCCGCTGCAGCCGAGCCGGAGCCCGAGGCTCCCACCCTCATCGGACGCGTCCCCGTCCCCTACACCCCGACGATCGGCCGCGAGGCCGACATCGACGCCGTGCGCACGCTCCTCGCCCGCGGCACCGACCGCGTGGTGAGCCTGATCGGCCCCGGTGGCATCGGCAAGAGCCGGCTGGCGATCGAGACCGCGCTGGCGTGCGGCGACATGTTCCCCGACGGCGTGTACTTCGTGCTCCTCGAGGGCGTGCTCGAGCCGGGACTGCTGCTGCCGACGATCGCCTACTATCTCGGCATCCGCGACAACGGCGAAGCGGCGCTCGAGGAGCGCATCGCCCACGCGCTCGCCGATCGCCGCGTGCTCATCGTGCTCGACAACTTCGAGCAGATCGTGGATGCCGCCCCCGTCCTGGTGCGGCTGTACACGGTCGCGCCGACGGCGACGTTCCTGGTGACGAGCCGCATCGTGCTGCGCATCCGCGGCGAGCGCGTCTTCGAGGTCGCTCCGTTGACGACCCCGGCCGGCGAGGGTCCGGCGAGCCTGGATCGCGCCACGCGGTCCGCCGCCGTGACGCTGTTCGTGGACCGGGCGCGGGCGATCGACGCCGACTTCGACGTCACCGCAGACAACGCGGGCGACCTCGCGGACATCTGCCGCCGGCTGGAAGGGCTGCCGCTGGCGATCGAGCTCGCCGCCGCCAAGGTGCGCATCCTGAGCCCTTCCGGCATCGCGGAGCGTCTCGAGCGCAGCCTGCCGCTGCTGACGGCGGCGGTGCGGGATATGCCCGACCGGCACAAGACCATGAGGGCGACGATCGACTGGAGCGTGAGTCTGCTCCCCGACACGCAGCGCGAGCTGCTCGAAGATCTCGGCGTCTTCGCGACCCGGTTCACACTCGACGCTGTCGAGGCGCTGGGCGAGGGACGCTCGTGGGGCGACGAGGCGATCGACGCGCTCACCGCACTCATCGACGGCTCGCTCGTGAAGCAGAGCGAGGTCGGCGGACGGCGCGTGTTCTCGCTGCTGTCCCTCGTGCGCGAATACGCGCTGGGACGCCTGAAGGAGCGCGGCGACGCGGTGCGGGTGCGCCGCGCGCACGCCGACTACTACCGGGGCCTGGTGCAGCGGATCGCGCCCGGCCTCGGCGGCAGCGGGCAGGCCGACGCGGTCGTGCGTCTGGGGCTCGAGCTTCCGAACCTGCGCGCCGCGGTGCGCCACCTCATCTACACGAACCGGCTGGACGACGCCGGCGACTTCGCGTGGAGCCTGCTCATCTACTGGTGGATCTCTGGCTTCTTCGCCGAGGTGCGGGTGTGGATGCTCGAACTGCTCGAGAAGCAGCACGACCAGCCCATCACGCAGCACACCCGGGCGATCGCCTGGTTCTTCGCCCTCTGGGGCGAGATGTGGCAGCGGCCCAGCGAACAGGTGATCGCCGGGCTCGGCGAGTGCGTGCGGCTGTTCACGGAGAGCGGCGACGAGGATGCCGCGGCCATGGCCCTCGCCGCGCGCGCGACCGCGCGCGTGCAGTTCTCCCACCTCGACACCGACAAGGCCGATGCCGAACTGCGCGAGGCGGTCGTGACGCTGAGCGAGCGCGGGAACACATGGGCGGAGGCCATCACGGAGGTGTCGCTCGGCAGGCTCGCTTGGGTCAGGGGCGCCACCGACGACGCCCTCGCGCACTTCGATCGCGCCACGTCGCTCGCCGAGGCGCGCGGCGACCTGTTCACGACGTCGGTCGCCGGCAATCTGCGAGCTCGTCTGAACTTCCAGCTGGGACGCACCGAGGATGCCGAGCGGGAGTTCGTGCACACCCTGCTGCTGTCGATCCGGCTGCACTACGAGGAGGGCGTCGCTTACGGGCTCGAGGGCGTCTGCGCCGTCGCCGCCGCGCACAGCGAGGCGTGGCGGGCGGCGGCTCTGGCGGTCGCGGCCGGCGAGATCCGGCAGCGGATCGGCATCTTCGACGTCGAGGCCTTCACCGTGCACACGCCGTATCTCGAGATCCTGCGCGGTCACGACCCCCAGAGCGTGGAAGCGGGGCAGGCCGCCGGTGCCGAGCTCACGGTCGCCGAGGCCGTGCAGCTCGCGCTTCCCGAACACGAGTGGGAGACCGTCGCCGACACCCTGCGCACCTGGTAGGGGAAGGACGTATCAGCACCGCGCACGCGGTGCTCTGGTGCGGTGAGAAGCGTGCTCGTATGCTGTCCACCGAACTGCGCTCCTCGGATCCAAAGGTGACTGGGCACCGCTGCGAGGGGGTCGAGATGGCTCTGGTTCCAGACGTGCCACGCGGCACAGTCGACGTCGACGGCGACGGAGACTCCCTCGACGTGCGCATCGACGCGGCGCCGCCGGACGGCGGGCCTGATGAGCACGGCATCACGCTGCTCGCCGATGTCATGCTCCACGCCCGCGCGGACACTGTCGCCACCGTGCTCGTCCGGGGCGGCGACGACGTCCACTACGCCGCGCTCACCGTGCGCGACGGGATCGCGGAGCTCATCCACCTCGAGCGGCGGGGCGACCACCTCTACGGGGCGCGGATCCACCTGATCATCGGTGAGACGCTGCATCTGACCGTGGTCGCGAGCGACTTCGAGACGGGTGTCGCCTGGCTCGAGGAGCAGGTCGCCGTCGGCGGCATGGGCATGGGCGGCGGGCCTGAGTCGGCCGCGGAGGCTGCGCCCCCGCCCGCGGTGCCGGAGTTCGAGACCGGTGGTGCATTCGAGATGGAGCCACTGGGTGGAGGCGGGATCGGCGGGGGGGTCGGCGGCCGATCCCCCGGGCTCGCAC
>NZ_JBJDRL010000043.1:0-34529 GCF_044987475.1 Microbacterium sp. ZW CA_36 | reverse complement strand
TGCCGGAGCCGCGCCGGGGCCGGCGTCGCGGCTCCGGCATCCGTCGTCGCACGCGTCGGCGCCGGGTCGCCGGTGCCCGAGCTCGTCGAGGGGCTCACGAGGCCTCCCGCTGACGGGGGTCGATCACGCGGTGCAGGAGGTCGACCACGAATCCCACGATGAGCACGAACCCGGTGAGGGCGAGCAGCTCGCCCTGCACCTTGGGGAGGTCGCGTGCGGCGACGTCGGCGACCAGCATGCGGCCGATGCCGGGGAGCGAGAAGAGCTGCTCGATGACGACGGCGCCGACGATGATGCCGGCGACCTGCAGGCCCAGCACCGTGATCACCGAGAGGCCGACGACCGGCAGGCCGTGGCGGATGAGCGCCTGGTCGCGGGTGAGCCCCTTCGCCGCCGCGGTGCGCACGAAGTCCTGCCCGACGGCCTGGAGGGTGGCGCTGCGCACGAAGCGCAGCAGCATCGCGCCCTCGACGATGCCGATCGTGAGCGCGGGGAGTATCAGGGAGCGCAGCGCCGCCGCCGGGTCGTTCCAGCCCGCGCGGGGGAAGCCCTGCGCGGGGAGCCATCCGAGCCAGACGGCGAAGACGACGACGAGCATCATGCCCGCCCAGACCACCGGGACCGCCGCCAGGGCCTGCGCACCGACGCTGAGCGCGGTGCCGTCGGCGCGGCCGCGCCGCATCGCCGAGAGCACGCCGAGCGGCACGCTGATGACGACGGCGATGAGGAGCGACAGGATGCCGAGGGGCACCGTCACCTCGGCCTTCTGGGCGAGCTCGTCGACGACGCGGGTTCCCGTGAGCAGGGAGGTTCCCAGGTCGCCGCGGAGAAGCCCGCCGATCCAGTCGAGATACTGCGCCGGCAGCGGCCGGTCCAGGCCCAGCCGCTCCCGGATGGCGTCCTGCTGCTCGGGGCTCGATCCCACACCCGCGATGAGGTGCGCGATGTCACCCGGGAGCACCCGGAGCGTGACGAAGATCAGCACGCTGGCGACGAGAAGCCCGAGCAGAAGCAGGGCCAGACGGGTCAGCGTGTACCGGATCACCCGTTGCTCTTGGCGATCTCGGCGATGTTCAGGCGCTCGTTCACATTGATCGAGGGCATACCGGTGATGTTAGTGCCGACCGCGACGACGGACGCGCCGTTGTACAGCCAGTCGGCGCCCGCGTCCTCCGACACGATGCGCGCGGCCTGTTCCAGCAGATCGGCCGCCTCGGCCTCGTCGGTCGCGGCGAGCGATTCGGCGTACAGCTCCTGCACCTCGGGGCTGTCGTAGGTGAAGTAGTAGTCCGGGTTCGCCCAGTTCTCGAAGTCGTGCGCCTCGGTGTGCAGCACGAAGCTGAGCTCGTAGTCGTGGTTCGTGTAGACGTCGGTGAGCCACGTCGTGAAGTCCACGGAGTTCACGTCGAGCGTGATGCCGACCTCGTCGAGGTCCGACACGAGGATCTGCGGGATCGTCGTCGAGTAGAAGCTCGGGATTGTGAGCGTGAGCTCGAGATCCTCGGCTCCGGCCTCCGCGAGGAGCGCCTTGGCGGCCTCCGGGTCGTAGGGGGCGACATCCGAGAGGTCCTCGTAGCCGGGGTCGAGCTCGGGGATCGGGCCGTACTGGGTCTGCCCCGACGCGAGCGCCTCGATGACCGCGTCGTGGTCGATGGCCTGACGGATGGCCTGGCGCACGCGCTTGTCGGCGAGGGGGCCAGACGTCTGGTTGAAGGCGAGTGTGCCCTTGTCGGTGGACTGGCCGAGCACCAGCGAGAAGTCGCCGTTCGCCTCGACCTGGTCCTTCAGGTTCGCGTCGAACCCCGTGAGCACGTCGACCTCGCCCGCGAGCGCGGCGTTGAGCGCGGCCTGGTTGTCGGGGATGTAGTCGAACACGACCTCGGCCGCGCCCGCCTCGTCGCCCCAGTACGCGTCGTTGCGTGAGAACGTGATGCTGTCGCCCTGTCGCCAGTCGGCGAGCACGAAGGGGCCGGTGCCGTTCGCCGCCGTCTTGTAGTCGACCGTGTCGCCCTCCTTGAGGACGATGCCCGCGCGGCCCGTCAGGTTCCACAGCAGCGTCGAGTCCGGCGCGCTGAGGGTGAGCGTGATGTCCTGCCCCTCGGCCGCGATCGACGTGACGTTCGCCAGCCGGGCGGAGTCGCGCCACTCGGGGGTGTCGCGGCGGGTGGTGAGCGACCACACCACGTCTTGCGGTGTCAGCTCTTGGCCGTCGTGGAAGGTGACGCCCTCGCGGAGCGTGAACGTGTACGTGAGGCCGTCGGGAGAGACCGTCCAGTCGCTCGCGAGCGCCGGCACGATGTCCTGCTCGGGGGTGCGGGCGACGAGCCCCTGGTAGATGTTGTCGACGAGGATCTGGTCCAGCGCCGAGCCCGCCGTCTCGCGGATGTCGAGGTTGCCAGGCTCCAGCACCAGCCGGATCGCGACCGATGCGTCCGGGTCGGGCTCGCCGGGCGTCGTCGGCGCGGCGTCGCCGCTCCCACCGCTGCAGGCGGTGAGGACGAGGAGGCCGGCGGCGAGCAGCGAGGCGGCGGCGAGGGTGGTGCGGCGGAGCATGAAGGTCCTTTCGGGGGAGGGTCCCGTGTGCTGTGCGGCGACTGTTGCTGGTGGCACCGGGGCCGATCGGGGCGGCCGGCGGTGCGCGTAACAGCCTAGGGATATCGCGACGGCGAACGGCAACCCGCTACCCGGAACGCAACAGAAGCGTTAAGGCTTCCCTGAGAAGGGGAATCGACGCGTCAGGACCGGGTGGCCAGGGTCCGCAGCCGTTCGCCGAGCTCGAGGGGGATCTCCTCCTGCACGTTGTGCCCCGAGGGCACGATGACCACGGATGCCTCGGGCACGCGTCGCAGGAACTCCTCGGCATCCGCCTCCGTGACATACCCGCGGTCGCCGCGAAGCAGCGTCGTCGGCGCCGTGGCCGCCGCGAGGTCCTCCCAGCCGGATTCGCCGAGCACCGAGCCGACGGCGTCCTGCTGCGCGGCCACCTCCGCCGCCGCCGCGGAGGAGGCGGATGCCGCGTTCGCGAGGTGCGCGAAGTGGTGCTTCCACTCGACGCGCCCGTCCGGGCGGACGCGGGAGTTGAAGTACACGCCGCGCTCCGCCTTGCGACGCGTGCCGCCGCCCAGACCGAAGGACAGTGCGCGGTCGACGAGCTCGTCGCGGGAGGCCCAGTCCACGGGGCCGGCGAAGAAGTCGCGGATCTGGGTGGGGCCGGCGTTCGGGTCGACGCCGGGCGTGATGTCGATGACGACGAGCTCGCGCACGAGATCGGGCCGGGATGCCGCGACCGCCGCCGCGGTGAGCCCGCCGAGCGACTGACCGACCAGCAGCTGGGGTCGATCGGTCCAGGCCCCGATGCCGGCGGCAACGTCGGGGGCGAGCACGCGCGCGATGTAGGCGAGGTCGTCGCGCCACGACGAGTCGCCGTGGCCGGGCAGGTCGATCGCGAGGGCGGGGAGGCCGAGCGCCAGGATCGTGGTGTCCCACGTGTGGGCGTTGAGGCCGGCGCCGTGCAGGAAGGTCACCACCGGTGCCGTGTCGGGCCCGCCCGGGGTCGCGTAGCGCAGGGCGCTGAGGGTGCGGCCGCCGGGCAGTGCGAGCGTGAGGCGCTCGCCGCGGGGCGTCGGGCCGTCGATGCCGGCCTCCGCCGCCTGCTCGGGAAGGAACGAGAACTCGTCGATGGGGTCGCTCACCCGCTCATTGTGCCCCACGTGCAAGACGCCCGTCCCGACCCCGCCGACCCGTCGGTAGTCTGGCGTCATGACGGCAGAACACCGTGTGCACCTCTCGCGAGCGGCGCGACCCGCCTACCAGGCGCTCTCCGCGTTCTCGAAGACCGTGGGCGGCATCGCCGCCGAGAACGGCATCGACGACCGGCTCAAAGAGCTGGTGCAGATCCACGCCTCGCAGCTCAACGGCTGCGCCTACTGCGTGCGTGTGCACGTCGAGCGCGCGGTCGCCGCCGGCGTGACGGCGGACGACATCGCCCAGCTGCCGGTCTGGCGTGAGTCGGGCGTCTTCTCGGATCGTGAGCGCGCCGGTCTGGAGCTGGCCGAGGCCTACGTCTTCATCCACGAGGAGGGCATCCCCGACGAGGTGTACGACAGCGTCGGCGGCGTGCTGAGCGAGCAGGAGTACGTGGCGCTCAGCTGGATCCTCGTGTCGATCAACGCGTTCAACCGCATCGCGATCGCGGGCCGCTACAGCACCCCGCCGCGCGACGACCTCGTCGGCGAAGACAAGGACGCCGCCGCGGGCGCCGCGTGGTGACCGTCCCCTCGCCGGCCCCTGGCGACGCTCTGCCGGCGGACCCGTTCGTGCCGGGTGCGATGAACCTCCGCGACGTCGGCGGCCTGCGTGCGGGCTCTGGGGCGACGCGTCACGGCGTGCTGTTCCGCTCCGGCAACCTCGCGCGGCTCGACGCGGACGGCACGCGCGCGCTGGCGGAGCTGCGCCTGCGGCGCATCATCGACCTCCGCGCCGACGATGAGATCGCACGCGAGCCCAGCCGTATCGCCGGCCTCGATATCGTGACGCAGCGCGTGCCACTCTTCCTGGGCTCGGTCGAGTCGTTCTTCCGCGACGATCTCAGCCTCGACGAGATGTACCGGCGCCTCGTCGACGATTCGTCCGAGGGCGTCGTCGCGGTCGTCCGCGGCATCCTCGCCGATCAGCCGGTGCTGGTGCACTGCACGGTCGGCAAAGACCGCACCGGCGTGACGATCGCGCTCACCCTCGCCGCCGCGGGCGTCGACACCGAAGCCGTCGTCGGCGACTATGCGCGCACCGAGGGTCTGCTTCCGCCGCGGCGCAACCGCAAGATCGTCGAGACGCTGCGCTCGCTGCACCCCGAGGCGGTTCACCTCGAAGACCTGGCGACCCGCTCACCCGCGCCGGTCATGCGTGCCCTGCTCGACGATGTGACCCAGCGGTACGGCTCGGCAGGAGATTATCTGCGTTCCCACGGCCTCGCCGACGACGAGATCGCCGAGCTTCGTCGCGTACTGCTCACGCCGGACGCCTGAATCCGCTCCACCGAGCGACGCGCGGATTCTTTCGCTGTGTATCACTGAGGTAAGGCAACCCTTCATAGGTGGTTATACTGGAGGAGCCATGCCCCACACCACACAGCCTCAGGCCGTCGCGCACAACGCGTCGGCGTGCCGCGCGTCGCGTCACACGCGCGTGCAGCACCTGATCACGGCGGACGAGTCCTCGCTGGCCGAGCTCGAGGCCGTGCTTGCAACGCTGCCGATCTGCTCGACGGGCCGGGTCTTCATCGAGATCCCCGACGACTCGTGGCAGGCGGCGATCACGGCACCCAGCCGCATGGTCGTGACGTGGCTGGATCGCTCGCAGCGGTCGGGCGCACCCGGCACCGGCCGCGGCTGCGCATCGGGCGAGGCGCTCGCGCGCGCCGTGACCGCCTGGGCCGATGAGATGCTCTGTGCCGAGGACGACCAGACCCGCATCCACCTGCTGGGCGGCTACCTGGGCACGGCCGACATCGTCGACCACCTCGTCGAGCTCGGCATCCGCGCGGACTCCATCCACGCGCCCGAGCAGTACGGTCTGACCACCGCGCGCTGACCACCGCGCGCTGACCGACGCGCCGGAACGCCGCGCGCCGGGGTGCCGCAGCGGGTGCGGTCGGTACAGTCGTGCGCATGACGCAGACTGCCGCCGCCTCGCCCGCGCTCGCCGTCGACCCGCGCGACCTCCGCATCCCGACCTGGATCGTCGTGTGGCTCATCATCTCGGCCGTCATCCAGACGTATGATGCCTGCTACGTGCTGCTGGGTCCGCTGTCGCACGCCGGAGGGCCGCTCGCCGGCTTCTGGCCGGGCCACGTCTTCTACGGCACGTTCGACCATCGGTACGGGCAGTTCGACGCCTTCGGCAGCGCGCAGAGCTGGGCGAACCTCATCGAGGTCGTGTTCATCGTGTGGGCGCTGTTCCATGCGCGCCGCTGGTCCGGTCTCCTCGTGGCGCTCCTGGTCACGGTCGCCACCTTCTGGAAGACCGTGATCTACTTCCTGGTCGAGGCCTCGAGCGGACTCGAGATGACGCGTCAGTCGCTGGAGCGCGGCGACCTCGTGGGCTTCCTCATGGTCGCGGTGCTGCCGAATCTATTCTGGATCGTCTTCCCGCTCGCCGTCGTGATCGTCCTGGGCCGCCAGGTGTACCGCGTCGGTCGAGCCGCTGCTGCCTCCGTCGCCGGCTGACGGGACCGCAGTCAGGCCGCGCCGCGCGGAACGTAGTTGCCGTCCGCCAGCCCCGCTTCGATCTCGAACCGGTTGCGCAGCGGATTCCGGCCCGCGAAGAGGTACAGCAGCGGCATGAGCAGGCCGTAGCGCTGCCACTGCCGCTTGTGCACGGCCTCGTGCCGCAGCAGTGCATCGCTGACACGGCCGTCTCCGGTCAGGAAGCACCCGCCCACGCATGAGCCGCCGCGCGGGAAGGTCCAGCGCGGCATCCCGCGGAACACCCACAGGCCCTCGCGCTTCTCGATGGGACCGGTGCTCCACAGCGTCCCCCACACCCAGCCGACGGCGCAGCCGTACCAGTAGCCGGCGCGGCTGACGGGCGAGTCCAGCAGGAACGAGGGGATGAGCTCGTCGATGCGCCTGCCGCGGGCCAGGGCGCGCTCCGACGCGG
The DNA here is from genome assembly GCF_044987475.1 of Microbacterium sp. ZW CA_36. Lineage (NCBI taxonomy): Bacteria > Bacillati > Actinomycetota > Actinomycetes > Micrococcales > Microbacteriaceae > Microbacterium > Microbacterium sp. ZW CA_36. The sequence continues at coordinate 27,872 of NZ_JBJDRL010000043.1, read as the reverse complement.
CGCGCCAGCCCGCGGGTGGCTGCGGGATCGGGCTCATGCGAGCGCGCCGATCACGCGGAGGATGGCCCCCAGGTCGTCGGTGGCGGCGTCGGCGGAGGCGGGGGAGTAGCCGGCGAGGGATGCCCCGACCAGCGGCACCCGCTCGCGCAGGCGCCCGATCGCGACGGTCAGCTCCGCGACGGTGACGCCGAACGGCTCGGGATGGGCGTTGCCGGCGATCTCGGCCGGATCCAGCGCGTCGATGTCGACGTGGATGTAGACCCCGTCGGCCCCGGTGGCGAGCACCGCATCGGCGAGCGCGTCGGCATCCCGCAGCGCCTCCACGGTGAGCGCGGTGATGCCGAGGTCGGCGACGGCCGCGAGCTCGGGCTCGTCGAACGAGCGCGCCCCGCCCACGATGACCCGATCGGCCGCAACGGCGCCGTCCAGCCGCAGTCCGGGTTCACCGTCGCCGATCACGGCGCGCAGCACCATGCCCGCGAATGCGCCGGAGGGCGACGAGTCGGGCGAGTTGAGATCGGGGTGCGCGTCGATCCACACCACGGCGAGGCCGGGGGAGCGCCGCGCGGCGTGCGCGATCGGCGCGAGCGCGATGCCGCAGTCGCCGCCGATGGTCAGTACGGGCTCGTCGGGTGCGCCGACGTCGTGCGCGTCGAGCGCGTCGGCCACCATGCCGCGCACCCGCTGGAGAGCGCTGAGGCGCTGGATGCCGGTGCCCAGCGACTCGCCGGCCTCCATCGGCACGTCCAGCACCGTGGTCGAGGACCGGGGGAGGTCTCCCGCGATGGCCTGGGCGCCGTCGATGAGCTGCATCGCGCGGGAGGAGGGACTTCCCTGCCACTGCGGAACTACCAGGTATCGCGTCATCCCCTCATCTTCTCGTACACCGGCGGCCGCGGCATCCGTGCGCGCAGCGGGGAGCCCGCGCTGTGGGCGAACACGACGCACGCGGAGTCGTCGCAGACGGCGAAGGGCGCCGGATCCTCGCGGATCCGGCGCCCTCGTCACCCCGGAGGGGTCAGTTCTCGATAGCCGCCTGCACCGGCGTGCCGGTCTTGAGGGCGGCGAGGCGCGCCTCGACCTCCGTCAGCTCGCCGACGTCCTCGAGCGCGTTGAACTGGGCGTCCAGGCTCGACGCGGCAAGCTCCTGCTTGCCGGCCGCGAGGGCCTCCTGGCGACGCACCTTGTCTTCGAACCGGCCGAGCTCGCTCGTCGGATCGAGCACGTCGATCGACTTGACGGCGTCGTGCACCTTGTTCTGGGCCTCGGCGGTCTTGGCGCGCGCCAGCAGCTCGGAGCGCTTGGACCGCAGCTGCTCCAGCTTCTGCTTCATGCCGTTGAGGCCCTCTTTGAGCTTGTCGACGACCTCGTTCTGCGTCGCGATGGTCGGCGCGATCGCCCTCGCCTCGTTCTCCTCGCTGATCTGGCGCTGCAGCGCGATCTTGGCGAGGTTGTCGAACTTATCGGCGTCGCTGGTGTTGCCGGCCTTGCGCAGCTCGTCCGCCTTGCGGCTGGCGGCGAGGGCCTTGTTGCCCCACTCGGCGGCCGCCTGGACGTCCTCCTGGTGGTCCCGCTCGAGCAGGCGCAGGTTGCCGATCGTCTCGGCGATGGCCGACTCGGCGTCGGCGATCGAGTTCGTGTAGTCGCGCACGAGCTGGTCGAGCATCTTCTGCGGGTCCTCTGCGGAGTCGAGGAGTGCGTTGATGTTCGCCTTCATGAGGGTCGAGATGCGACCGAAGATGGACTGCTTCGCCATCGGATTTCCTTCCTATCGGACTTCAGTTCTGGGTCGGTGGGTTCTGGTCTGGGGATGGATGCCGCGCGCGTCGCGTGCGGGCGGCTCCGCGGGGAGAGGTCAGAAGCGGCCACCTCCTCGGCGAGCGCGTGTGCCGCCGCCTCCGAAGCTACCGGGCCGCATGCCGCCGCCCGAGGAACGGCCGCCGCCGCCCAGCATGCCGCCGAGACCACCGAGACCGCCGCCGGAAGAGCGTCCGCCGCTCAGCACCGAGTTGAGCACGATGCCGCCGAGCACCGCGCCGAGCATGCCGCCGCCGGACTGGCCACCGCCCTGCGACCCGCCGCCGAACATCCCGCCCGAGCCGGTGTCGAACGCGCCAACGTCGTTCTGCGCGAGCTGGATCGCCTGCCCCGCGAGCTGGTCGGCGCGCTGCGCCTGCTGCATTGCCCGCTGCGGGTCGCTGGACTGCAGGGCCTGGGCGCGGGCGAGCGAGGCCCCTGCCTCGGCGAGGCGCGTGCGGGCCTCGGCGCCGACGGCGCCACGGCGCGCGATGATGTAGTCCTCGGCGGCGGACACCTGCGCCTGCGCCTGCATCATGAGCTGTCCGACCATCTGCCGTGCGCGCTCTGCCTGGGCGGCGGCATCCCGCACGCCCTGCACGAGCGTGTCGATCTGCGTGTTCGCCGCCTCGAGGCTCTGGAGGGCCGCCAGGGGGCGCTTGGCCGTCCCGGTGAGCTGCGCGCGCGCGGCGTCGAGCTGCTGCCGCGTGGCGGCGATGACGCTCGCGATGCGGCCGTCGGCGTCGGGCAGCGCGGAGGCCGCCGCGATGTCGCTCTCGAGCTCGGCGACCAGCGCGGTGGCGTTGCGCTCGCCCGCGGCGAGGTCGGCCTGGAGCTTCTCGATCGCGTCCTCGAGCAGCGTCGCCTGGCCGACCGCCTCTTCTGCGGCGCGGATGCCGACCGCGGCCTCGCCGCCGTCGCCGGCGCCGATCGCGGTCTGCGCGGCGGTCAGCTGCTCGTCGGCGAACGCGAGGCGCTGCCGCGCCTGTGCGGGGTTGTCGATGACGGTCGCCAGGGCCTCGGGGGCGTAGGCCGACTGCAGCTCCTGCAGGCGCGCGGCCGCCTGGTCGAGGGATGCCGCGGCCTTCGTCCGCTCGTCCTGCACGCGGGCGAGCGCTTCGGGCGCGTTCTGCTCGAGCTTGCGCAGCTCGTCGAAGGCGGCGGCCTTCTCGTCCAGCAGCGCATTGGACGCCTCGCACAGGGCGATGATGCGCTCGTTCCAGGCGCGGGCGTCCTGGGGAGAGTCAGGGGTGGCGTCGTCGAGCTGCTGCTTGAGCCCGAACGCCTCGTCGAGGCTCTGCTGCGCGGTCGCGAGCGCCGCCTCGAACTCGGTGGTCGCGGCATCCCCGAACTGCGCTTTCGCGAAGCCCAGCTCCTGGGCGCTCGTCTTGATCGCGTCGTCCGTCTCGACGAGGAGCGACGAGGCGCGCCGTTCGAGCTCCTCGATGCTCGGCTGCGGCGGTCCGCTCGGGCCGCCCGGCACGGCGCTCCGGGTGCGCCGGCGACGGAGGAACATCACGAGCAGCACGATGCCGACGCCGACGACCACGATCACGAGGAGCCAGGTGAACCACGACCCGCCGCCGGAGGCTCCGGAGTCGGCTGCGCCCGAACCGCCGCCTGCGGCATCGGTGATCCCATCGGCGGCGGCGTCGACGGCGCCGAGCCAGTCGTCCTGTGCGAGGGCGGGCTGGACCCGCTGCTGTTCGATCGCCGCCAGCTGGTCCTGGGTGAGCGGGCCGGCCGAGTCGCCCGAGAGGTAGTACTGGCGCCCTTCTGTGGCGACGGCGAGGAGGTACTGCGTGACTCCCAGGCCGTTGTCCTCGGCCGTCTGGTTCGCCCAGTCTGCGGCGCCCGCGGGGTCGGTGAAGTCGTCGACGTAGACGACCCAGAGGTCGAGTCCGGTGTCGGACTTCAGCTGCTCGAGCCGGCTCTGCGCCTCGCCCTCCTCCGTCGGCGACAGCACACCCGCGTCGTCGAGCACGAAGCCCGGGTCGAGTGTCACCGGGGGAGTCGCCAGCGCGGCCGTGCCGCCGATCGCCGTGACCGCGACCACCGCAGCGGACGCCAGCGCTGCAGCCCATCGCAGTCGCATCGATCCCCCCTCTGGGATTCGGGTTACCCCTCCGGCGAGTCTATTCAGCCGCGGGGATACGACGATAGCCCACGGCCTCCGCCCCGGATGTGTGTTCGCCGAGAACGTACCCGTGACCCCGGCCACCCGGGTCGCTCCCGCGCCTCGCACTCACCGGCCGGTAATCTTGCCGATCCGGAGGAGGACCATGGACGATCGCTACGGCGCCGATGTACTGGCCACGGGGTGGAAGGGGCACGGGGTGCGGGAGCTCCCGCGCGTGCCGGCATCCCGCGATCTCGTCGTCGAGGTGGCGGAGGACGGATTCTGCGGGGCCGTCGTGGGCGTCGCGAGCGGCGTGGTCGAGCTCGAAGACCGAACCGGTCGCCGCCGCATGTTCCCGCTGGGCCCCGGATTCCTCATCGACGGCAGGGACGTCGTGCTGGGGCCGCCGGCCGCGGCACCGGTCGCCACCGGGCCGAAGCGGACCGCGTCGGGGTCGTTCGCCGCCGCGGACGCTCGGGCGCGCACGGCGCGGGCGAGCCGCATCCTCGTGGAGGGCCGCCACGACGCCGAGCTCGTCGAGAGGGTGTGGGGCGACGACCTGCGCGCCGAGGGCGTCGTCGTGGAATACCTGCAGGGCATCGATCTGCTGGACGCCGCGCTGGACGAGGAGCCGCCGTCGGCAGAGCGCCGCTACGGCGTCCTCGTCGATCACCTCGTGCCCGGGTCGAAGGAGTCGCGTATCGCCGACGCGATCGCGCGCGGACGCCATGGCGCGCACGTGCTCATCGTGGGTCACCCGTGGATCGACGTGTGGCAGTGCGTCACCCCGCGCGCAGTGGGGATCGAGCGCTGGCCCGAGGTGCCGCGCGGCATCGAGTTCAAGGTGGGCGTGTGCCGCGCGCTCGGCTGGCCGGCGCGCGACCAGGCCGACATCGCGCGGGCCTGGCAGCGCATCCTGGCGTCGGTGAAGAGCTATCGCGACCTCGAGCCGGCGTTCCTGGGGCGCGTGGAGGAGCTCATCGACTTCGTCACGGTGCCGCAGTAGCGGCACTGCCGGCATCCGGTCCCGAACGCGGCAGCCTCCTGCGAGGGCTGCGTCGGCGAGCGCCGCACTCGCACGAGACGGCGGCGTCCGGCGCGCTCGGTAGCCTGGTGGGGTGACGAACCCTGCCACGCCGGCCCCCGAACCCCGCCCCTTCCGTGAGAAGCCGGTGTCGTTCGTGCGCCGGAGCGGACGGATGTCGGAGGCGCAGGAGCGCGCCTGGACCGAGCTGGCCCCGCGGTACGTGATCGAGGTGCCCCGCGATTCGGCGGCCACCAGCATCCTGCCGGGTTCCTCGATCGATCCCGTCGCCGTGTGGGGCCGCGACGCGCCGCTCGTCGTCGAGATCGGATCGGGCCAGGGGCACGCGATCGTGCACGCCGCGACCTCGCGGCCTGACACCGACTTCCTGGCGATCGAGGTCTTCCGGGCGGGTCTTGCCCGCACCATGCTGGATGCCGACCGCGCCGGTGCGAGCAACCTGCGCCTGGTCGAGGCCAACGCTCCCGAGGCGCTGCAGCACCTGCTGCCCGCGGCATCCGTCGACGAGCTGTGGGTGTTCTTCCCGGATCCGTGGCACAAGAAGAAGCACACCAAGCGGCGCCTGGTCGCCGACGGGTTCGCGCAGATCGCGGCCGGCGCCCTCCGTGACGGCGGCGTGCTGCGCCTGGCGACCGATTGGGAGGACTACGCGCGGCAGATGCGCGACGTCATGGCCGCCGCGGCGGAATTCGAGCCGACGTTCGAGGGGGACTGGGCGCCGCGCTTCGAGGGCAGGGTGCTCACGGCGTTCGAGCGCAAGGGCGCGCGCGTGGGACGCGACATCCGCGATCTCTCGTACCGCCGCGTCGCGAGGTCATGAGCGCAGCGCCCGGCCCCATGGCGGGGCCCGACCCGACGCCGGACTCCGCGCCCACGGCGCGCCGCGACACGTGGCGCTTCGTGCGCCCTCTCGCGCACCGCGACTTCCGCATGCTGTTCGGCGCCGTCGTGCTGTCGATCTTCGGCGCCGGCATGTGGGCCGTCGTCATGGTCTACACGGTCATCGACGCGGGCGGTGGCCCGGTGCAGCTCTCGGTGGTCGCCGCCGCGAACGCCGTCGGGCTGCTGCTGTGCGCGATCCCCGGGGGGATCGCCGCGGACCGCGTCCCGCGGCGCCTGCTGCTGCGCATCGTCGAGCTGCTGAACCTCCTCGCCATCTCGTCGATCGCCGTGGCCGGCGCGCTCGGCGTGGTGACGATCCCGCACCTCGCCATGGTCGCCTTCGTCCTCGGGGCGGGCGCCGGCTTCTTCTTCCCGGCCTACAGCGCGATCCTGCCGCGCATCCTGCCGCCTGCGCAGCTGCTCGCGGCGAACGGCCTCGAGGGCGCCATCCGCCCGGCGCTGCAGCAGGCCGCAGGCCCCGCCGCGGCCGGCATCATCGTCGCCGCCGTGCTCGCCCTGGTGCTGCTGCTGTTCGTCCGCCCCGAGCCGCCCGTCGCGGCCGGCGAGGAGCACGAGCCGCCGGCGGGCGTGCGGGGCGTGTTCCACGACCTGCGCGAGGCCGTCGGCTTCACCGTCCGCACCCCTTGGCTGCTGTGGACGCTGCTGTTCGCGACCGGCTGGGTGCTCGTGTTCCTGGGGCCGGAAGAGGTGCTGCTGCCATTCCTCACCCGCGAGCGCATCGGTGCGGACCCGCGCCTGTTCGGCTTCCTCCTCGCGATCTACGGGATCGGCGGCGTTCTCGGATCCATCGTGGTGTCGTCGATGAGGCTGCCGCGCCGGTACCTCACGGTGATGATCGGCGTCTGGTCCGTCAGCACGCTGCCGTTCGCGATCGTCGGCATCACGCACGACTACTGGGTCATGGCACTGTGCCTGTTCCTGGTGGGGTTCGGGTTCAGCTACGGCAACGTGATCTGGGGAACGCTGCTGCAGCGTCGCGTGCCCCGACGCATGCTCGGGCGCGTCTCGAGCCTCGACTTCTTCGTGTCGCTCGCGCTCATGCCGCTGTCGATGGCGCTGGCGGGCCCGCTCGCGGAGGTGGTGCCCATCGAGGCGATCTTCATCGCGGCGGGCGTGATCCCGCTCGTCCTCGGCGTGCTGGCCTATCTGGTGGCGGGGATGGCGAAGGATGAGATCGCGCATCCGCTCGATCGCTGAACCGCATCCGTCCCCATCTGGAGCCGCCCGCATGCCCGTACACCCTGACGCCCCACCCGCGCCGGTCGTCGCAGCGTGGTCGTGGGGCCTGGTCCCCGCCCTCTTCGTGTGCCTGGCCGCCCCGGCGTTCTTCGTCGTGAGGGTGCCGTGGCTCGGCTGGCTGCTGCTGGCGGCGGGACTCGCGATCGCGCTCCTGACCGCGCGGACGGATGCCGGCGACGAGGGTCGTCTCCCGCCCCTCGATCGCGCGGCGCCAGACGGGCGGCGGGCCGAGCGCGCGGTCGCCGGATCCGCCACGACCGCGACCGCCGGCATCCGTCGCCCGCCGTCGCTGGTGCGCGACCTGTCGCTCATCGCGGCGGGCCTGCTCATCGTGAGCCTCATCCCGCTGAAGGCGGAGCTCGACAACCTCGCGATCCTGCGATTCGCGCTCGCACTCGGCGGTGCCGTGGCCGTGCCGTACGCGATCTCGCGGTGGGTGTTCCGCGACCACGCGATCCGCTTCCCCTGGCGCGGCGGCGGACGCTGGACCCGGTTCCAGTGGACGTGGCTGGTCGCCGTGCTCGTCCTCGGGTGGCTGATCCTGCCGTTCTACTTCATCACCTCGGGTGTCTACCTCAACTGGCCGGTCGTCGACACGCCCGAGCTCATTGCGCGGCTGTTCGTGGGGGTCGGCGCGGTCGGCATCTGGGACGAGCTCTTCTTCATCTGCACGTGTCTCGCCCTGCTTCGGCGCCACTTCCCGTTCTGGCAGGCGAACCTGCTGCAGTCGGTGGTGTTCGTGTCGTTCCTGTGGGAGCTCGGCTATCAGGCCTGGGGTCCGTTGCTCACGATCCCGTTCGCCCTGCTGCAGGGGTTCATCTTCATGAAGACGCGATCGCTCACCTACGTCGTGACGGTGCACCTGCTCTTCGACGCCGTGGTGTTCCTCGTGCTCGTCCACGCGCACAATCCCGGGCTGTTCGACGGGCTGTTCCTGGTGTGAGCGCTGCCCAGGCCGTGCCCAGGGGCAGTGGCTAGGCTGGCGCACGGATCCCCGACCGGATCCCCGGACGACGGATCAGTACCCGGTGAGCGACAAGACTGGCCAGGAGCACAGTCATGTCGTGGGTCGTTCTCATCGTCTCCGGAATCCTCGAGGCCGTCTGGGCCACCGCGCTCGGCAAGAGCGAGGGCTTCACCAAGCTCTGGCCGACCGTGATCTTCGGCGTCTCGCTCGTGCTGAGCATGGGCGGTCTGGCGTGGGCCATGCGTGACATCTCCACCGGCACCGCCTACGCGGTGTGGGTGGGGATCGGTGCGTCGCTGACCGTCGCGTACGCGATGATCACCGGCGACGAGGCGTTCTCGATCGTCAGGATGCTGCTGATCCTCGGGCTCGTGGGCTGCGTCGTCGGCCTCAAGCTCGTCGGCCACGAGTGAGGTCGCTGACCGCTTGACGACGACGGACCGGATGCCGCGGCATCCGGTCCGTCGTCGTCGACGGGTTCCCGGATGAGGTCTCGATGAATCCGGCGCGCCAGGTCTGGCTCTGCGCGACACGGTGTGGGAGCATCCCCGGAGAATGCCGATGCCAAAGGGGTCGTCGGCGGAAAGGCACCACCATGCCGAAGAGAACCAGGCGCACCTGGGCCATCGCCACCGCGGCGGCCCTCACTGGCGCCGTCGCACTAGCCAGTCCCGCGTATGCGGCACCGAACAACAACTCGGTGGCCAAGATCACGAAGGCCGTCACCCTCGAGGGGGTGATGGAGCATCTCGAAGCCTTCCAGGCGATCGCCGACGAGCACGGGGACCGTGCCGCCGGACGACCCGGGTACGCGGCATCCGTCGACTACGTCGTCTCGCAGCTGGAGGCCGCGGGCTACACGCCCGAGGTGCAGGCGTTCGCGTTCGACTACTTCGACGAGAACAACGTGCTCACCCGCACAGTCGGGGGCACGACGACCTCCTACGTGGACGGCGACGACTTCGTGCGCAATGAGTTCGACACCGGAAGCCCGGAGGGCACCGCGACCGGATCCCTCGTGCTCGTCGACCTGCCCTCGCCCGACAACACGAGCGGATGCACGGCCGCTGACTTCGGCGTGCTCCCACCCGATTCCGTCGTGCTCCTCCAGCGGGGTGGCTGCGGGTTCGCGGTGAAGGCCGTGAACGCTCAGGCCGCCGGTGCCGAAGCGGTCATCATCCGGAACAACCCCGGTGACGACAGCCTCGTCGGCATGATCGGCGAGGCGCCCGGACTCACGATCCCCGCGGTCTTCGTCACATACTCGGCAGGGGTCGACCTCGCGAGCACCCCGGGCGCGAGCGTGACGGTCACCGTCGACTACGACCAGGAGGTGCGCACGACGTGGAACGTGCTCGCCGAGACGGCGGACGGCAACGACGTCAACACCGTGATGGCCGGAGCGCACCTCGACAGCGTGCAGGACGGCGCCGGTATCAACGACAACGGCTCGGGCAGCGCAGGGCTGCTGGAGACGGCGATCCAGATGCAGAAGACCAAGCCGAACAACACCGTGCGGTTCGCGTGGTGGGGCGCCGAGGAGTCGGGTCTGCTCGGTTCCGAGCACTACGTCGGCGCACTGTCGGAGGACGAGGTGGACGACATCGCGCTCTACCTCAACTTCGACATGATCGGGTCGCCGAACTACATGTTCGGCATCTACGACGGGGACAACTCGGGCGGCACCGCCGCGCCGGGATTCATCCCCGAGGGTTCGGCGCAGATCGAGGACGTCTTCGAGGGTTTCTACGACAGCCGAGGGCTGCCGTCGCAGGACAGCGAGTTCTCGGGACGTTCCGACTACGGCCCGTTCATCGCCGTCGGCATTCCGGCGGGAGGCCTGTTCACCGGTGCCGAGGTGAAGAAGACGGCCGCCGAGGCCGCGCTTTACGGCGGTGTGATCGGCGCATCCTACGACCCGTGCTACCACCAGCCGTGCGACAACCTCACGGGGGCCGGCCAGGACGAGGCGCTGTACGACGCGCTGCGCGAGGACTACGACCTCGTCGGCAACATCAACACGTTCGCGCTCGACGTGAACGCGGATGCCGTCGCCGCGGCGGTCATGACGTTCGCGTTCGACACGTCCACCGTGAACGGGGTCAGCTCTCCCGGCAAGTCTCACGGCGCGGGCAAGAGCATGGACGCCATGAAGGAGCGGTTCGCCCAGTGACGCGGCGCGGGCTCGTCCCCGCCCCGCGGACAGCGGTTGCGACGACCACCCCCGGGTCACTCCGGGGGTGGTCGTCCGTGATGTGCCCTCGGCATCCGTCACCCCGGACGTCTCTCACTGTCAACCTGACGTCGAGATGACTTCCGGGTGAACCCTTGACGACGCCCGTGCGGGGGAGGACATTCGATAGTGCGAAGTGAACACAGAGACGAGGAACCCGAAAGGGAGCCGGATACGGAAACCATACTTCGTGCAGACGATCCCCCCGGCGCTTAGGCACCGAGGGGATCATCGCTGTGCGCCGGGCATCGCCGGGGCTCGTGCACGAAGCCGGAGCCCCGGCGAGGCTCGCCCGGCGCCGCCGAGCCCGCTCGTATCCTGACGGGGTGGATTTCAGCACATTCCTGAGCACTCCGATCACATGGTGGCAGGTGCTCGGAGCGGTGCTGGCGCTGCTGGCGGGATGGATCGCGTCGCGGTTCGCCAGACGCGGCGTCATCGACCTCATGGGTCACCTGCCGACGGCGACCCCCGCGGCGACGCGGTTCGCCGCGCGCGTGGCACAGTACACGCTGCTGCTGCTGGGGGCGGGCATCGCGCTGGCGATCCTCGGTGCGAACATGCAGCCGGTGCTGGCCATCGTGCTGGTGATGGCCGTCGTCGCGGTGCTCGTGCTGCGCGGCGTCGCCGACAACTTCGCCGCCAGCGTGCTCATCGCGACGCGCAAGCCCGTCACCCTCGGCGAGGACATCACGGTCGAAGGACCCGACGGCGAGCCTCTCACCGGCACCGTCGTCGAGCTGAACTCCCGCGCCGTGGTGTTCGTCACGCCCGACGGCCGCACCGCCCATGTGCCCAACGGGAAACTGCTGGCCGAGACGCTCGTCAACAACTCGCGGCACGGCGGGAGGCGCAGCGAGGTCCAAGTGCGCGTCGAGCGCGCCGGCGCAAGCCTCGACGACATCATCGCGGCGTTGACGGATGCCGCGGCCGCCGTCGACGGCGTGCACCCCGAACCGGGCGCCGGCGTGCTGCTGTCAGCCGTGTCGGACGCCCGGGTCACCGCCCGGGTGCAGTTCTGGCATGACACGTCGAACGGGCTGAGCGTGACGTCGGCCGTCGTGGCGGCGATCACGACCGGACTGGCCGAACGCGGGTGGGCGGCGACCGTCACGAGCGAGACGGTCGTTCCGCCGCTCGTGCCGGGCGATCCGGTGTGACCGGCCCTTCCCGTGGCAGGGTGGAAACGACCACCGCCTCCCCACGCCTCCCAGGAGCCCGCATGCAGCGACCTCTCGCGGGGTTGACCACGCGCAATCTCGCCACCGAGCTCACCGCGGGCGTCACCCTCCTGGCGATCGCCGTGCCCCTCAACATCGGCTACGCCCAGATCGCCGGGCTGCCGCCGACGGCGGGCCTGTACGCCCTGATCGTCCCGACGATCATCTATGCGCTGGTGGTGTCGTCGCGTCAGGTCGTCGCCTCCCCGGATGCCGCGGCCGCCGCGCTCGTCGCCTCGTCGGTGGGCGGTCTCGCGGCCGCCGGCAGCGCCGACTATGCGACGCTCGCGCTGGCGCAGGCGATCATCAGCGGCATCCTGTTCGTGCTGATGTCGGTGTTCAAGCTCGGCTTCCTCGCGAACTTCCTCTCGAAGCCGATCCTCGTCGGGTTCGTGGGCGGACTCGCGCTCGACATCATGGTCAGCCAGGTCGCCAAGATGCTCGGGGTGAAGATCGACTCCGGGGGAGAGTTCCTCGACAAGACCGTCGGACTGGTGACCGGGCTGGGGACGGCGAACCTCTGGTCGGTGCTGATCTCGGTGACATCGGTCGCGGTTCTCCTTCTCGGCGCCCGGTTCCTCAAGGCGGTCCCGTGGGCGCTGGTGGTGCTCGTCGTCTCGACACTGGTGGTGGTGCTCACCGGCTTGGACGAGCTGGGCGTGGACGTGCTGGGCGAGGTGCCGGCCGGACCGCCGGCGCTCACGTGGCCGCTCCTCGACTGGACGATGTGGCTCGCGCTGATTCCCTCGGCGATCGCACTCACCCTCGTCACCACGGCCGAAGGGCTCCTCGTCTCGCGGTCGTACGCCGAGAAGCGCGGCTACCCGTTCCACGCGAATCGCGACCTGCTCGCCTTCGGCCTCGGCAACATCGCCGCCGGCGCGCAGGGCAGCTTCGCGATGGGGTCCTCGACCTCGCGCACCGCAGCGATGGACCAGGCGGGTTCACGCACCCAGCTGCCCTCCCTGGTGCTCGCGGCGGGCACACTCCTGCTCCTGCTGTTCGGCACCGCGCTCCTCGCCGACATCCCGTCGCCCGCCATCGGCGCGGTGGTCGCCGTCGCGATCCTGCCGCTCCTGGGCATCCGGGAGTTCCGGCGGCTGTGGCGTCAGGACCGCTTCGAGTTCGCGGTCGCCGCCACCTGCTTCCTCGTCACCGTCTTCGTCGGCGCGATCCCCGGCATCCTCGTCGCCTTCGTCCTCGCGCTCATCAACCTCGCCAAGCGCGCGGCGAATCCGGCCATCGACGTGCTCGAGGCCGACGACGACACGAAGCAGTCCCTGCTCGAAGACGCCCCCACGGGGGCCACCACAGCGCCCGGCCTGGTGGTGGTGCGCCTGGCCGCGCCGCTCTTCTTCGCGAACGGCGCGGTGTTCGCCGCGGCGGTCAAGCGCGCCGTCACCGGCGCCGACCAGCCGGTGCACCACGTGGTGATCGACATGGAGGCCGTGACCGACATCGACGTCACCGGCGCCGAGGCGTTCGAATCCCTCGAGCACTGGCTCCACGACAATGACGTGACGCTCGCGTTCAGCCGTGTCCGGCCTCCCACCAGGGCCCGCCTGGAAGAGCTCGGACTGCTGTCCGGTCAGGCGTTCTTCGCCACCAACAGAGCGGCCGTCGCGGCGCTTGCCGACCGCGACCGGCCTCCGCAAGACTGAGGATCCGGTCACCCGGCCGGCAGGAAAGGGAGAAGCAGATGCAGCAGCGCGAACCGGAAGCGTCGATCAGGGAGGCTCAGGCGAAGGCCCTGGCGTCCCTGCCGTTCGACGACGTCGACGATTTCGCCGCGGCGGAGCGCGGGTTCCTCGGAACGCTCGACGACCCGAAGATCCGCAACGACAAGGGCGACGTGGTGTGGGATGCCTCCACCTTCGACTTCGTGCAGGGCGACGCCCCCGACTCCGTGCACCCGAGCCTGTGGCGCCAGTCGAAGCTCGTGGCCAAGCACGGCCTCTTCGAGGTCGTTCCCGGCATCTACCAGCTGCGGGGCCTCGACCTCTCGGTGATGTCGGTGATCGAGGGCGACACCGGCGTGATCGTCGTGGACCCGCTGATCTCGGTCGAGACGGCGGCGGCGGCGATGGCGCTGTACCGCACGCACCGCGGCGACCGTCCGATCCACGCGGTGATCCACTCGCACAGTCACATCGACCACTTCGGCGGCGTGCTCGGCATCGTCAGCCAGGAGGATGTCGAAGCGGGCAAGGTGCAGATCGTCGTGCCCGAGGGGTTCCTCGAGCACTCTGTCGCCGAGAACGTCTATGCGGGCACGGCGATGGGGCGCCGCGCCGGGTACATGTACGGCGCGGCGCTCGACCGCGGGCCTCGCGGACAGGTCGGCGCGGGCCTCGGTCAGACGACGTCGACCGGTGACGCCACGATCCTGCCGCCGACGCTCGAGGTCAGGGCCACCGGCGAGACCCACACGATCGACGGCGTGGAGTTCGAGTTCCAGATGGCCCCTGGCACCGAGGCGCCGTCCGAGATGCACTTCTACCTGCCGCGCTACCGCGCGCTGTGCATGGCCGAGAACGCCACGCACACCCTGCACAACCTTCTGACGCTCCGCGGCGCCGTGGTGCGCGACCCGCACATCTGGTCGCAGTACCTCACCGAGGCGATCCAGCGGTACGGCGACGAGGCCGACGTGGTGTTCGCGTCGCACCACTGGCCGACGTGGGGCAACGAGGCCGTCAACGAGTTCCTCGCCATCCAGCGCGATCTGTACGGCTACCTCCACGACCAGACGCTGCGCCTGCTGAACCAGGGCTACAACGGCGCCGAGATCGCCGAGCTGATCCAGCTGCCGCCGGCGCTCGAGGCGTCGTGGAGCACGCACGGCTACTACGGGTCGGTCAGTCACAACGTCAAGGCGATCTACCAGCGCTACATGGGCTGGTTCGACGGCAACCCGGCACGTCTGTGGCCGCACCCGCCCGAGGCTCTGGCCGAGCGCTACGTCGACGCGATCGGCGGCATCGATCGGGTCGTAGAGCTTGCGCAGGCCGCATTCGACGCGGGGGACTTCCGGTGGGCGGCGACGCTCCTCGACCACGCCGTGTTCGCCGACTCCGACCACGCCGCCGCGCGCTCGCTGTACGCCGACACGCTCGAGCAGCTCGCCTACGGCGCCGAGAACGGCACCTGGCGCAACTTCTACCTCTCGGGCGCGACAGAGCTGCGCGAAGGCAACTTCGGCACCCCCACCCAGACGGCGGCGCCGCTCATCATCGCCCAGCTCACCCCCGAGCAGCTCCTGGACGCCCTCGCCATCCGGGTCGACGGCCCGAAGGCGTGGGACCTCGACCTCGCCGTGGATCTGACGCTCACCGACCTCGGTCGCAGCTTCCATCTGACGCTGCGCAACGGGGTGCTGATCTACGTCGAGCGGGAGCCCGACGCCACCACGCCGCTGCAGCTGACGCTGTCGAAGCCGCGCCTGATCCAGCTGGCGGGCGGTGACACCGAGAGCGCGGGCATCGACATCCGCGGTGACGCGGGTGTCCTGCAGCAGATCCTCGGCGTGCTCGACGAGGCCGATCCGAACTTCGAGATCGTCCTCCCGTAACCCCGGTTCCAGATCGCCGGCATCGCCCCCGCGATGCCGGCGATCTGCGGTAGCAGGCGCCGCGCAGAGGGTCAAGGCGCTCCCCGCTGCCGGCGCGGTTCGCAACACTCGGATCATGAACCGGTGGCGACGCGTGTGCGGCGTGCCCCTGCTGGTGATCGCGCTGGGCGTCTCGGGGTGCGGAGTCACAGTGCCGACCGACCCGCAGGGCACGCTCGATCGAGTGCGCGGGGGAGTGCTCCAAGCCGGGGCGTCGGCCTCAGGCGAGCTCGTCACCGTCGACGGCTCCGAGGTGGGCGGCTCCCTCGCCGAGCTCGTCGAGGGGTTCGCCGAGTCGGTCGACGCGAAGGTCGAGTGGACGGTGGGCAGTGAGGAGGACCTCGTCGACGACCTTGAGGCGGGGGAGCTCGACGTGGCGATCGGCGGGATGACGGACGCGACGCCGTGGTCGGATCGGGTCGCGGTGACGCGGGCCTACGACACCATCCCCGGAGCACGCGGGCCGGTGGTGCTGCTGGTGCCGCTGGGGGAGAACGCGTGGCAGGCCGCCATCGAGGGATACCTCGACCAGGAGGTCGCGCCGTGAAGACCATGGGACGCACGGACCTGCCCCCTGAGCAGCAGAAGGCCCTGCGCAGCGCCATCCGCTGGGAATGGTTCACGATCGGCTACACGTTGGTGACGATCGGCGTCATCGGCCTGGTCGTCGGCGGATCCCAGGCGATGAGGACCGCGTGGATCGAGGACATGCTCTCCCTCATCCCGCAGATCTCCTTCCTGGTCGCGCTGATCTTCATCCGGCGCCGACCCACGCGTGCCTTCCCGTTCGGTCTGCACCGCGTGATGGGCGTCGGGCACCTGGTGGCGGGGGTGGCGCTGCTGGCCGTCGGCGGCAACCTCGCGTACGAGGCGATCAGCGGTCTCGTGAGCGGCGAGCACCCCTCGATCGGCACGGTGCAGCTCTTCGGCCAGACGATCTGGCTCGGCTGGTTCATGGTCGCGGTGATGAGCGTCATCGTGATCGGCCCGTTCTTCTACGGCCATGCCAAGGCGAAGCTGGCGCCGAAGCTGCACAACAAGGTGCTGTACGCGGATGCCGACATGGCCAAGGCGGACTGGACCTCCACCGTGGCGTCGATCGTCGGCGTGCTCGGCGTCGGCATCGGCCTCTGGTGGCTCGACGGCGCCGCGGCCCTCTTCATCTCGCTCGGCATCGTGTGGGACGGCTGGCGGAACTCGCGCGCCGCGGTGCGCGATCTCATCGACCAGCGCGCCCGCACCGAGGACGACGCCCGCCCCCACCCGCTCATCGCGCGCATCGCGAACCGCGTCGCGGAGTTCCCGTGGGTGCGTGAGAGCGCGGTGCGCATGCGCGACATGGGACAGGTGTTCCATGTGGAGGTGTTCGTGGTGCCGACCCACGACGATGTGCGCCTCGACAAGATCGAAGAGGCGCGCACCGCCGTCGCACGGCTCGACTGGAAGGTGCAGGACGTCGTCGTGATCGTGGCGGCCAGTCTTCCGGACGAGGCCGAGCCGGCGGCACGCCAGGAATCGCACCGCGACGCATGACCTCAGCCGACCCGCGGCGGTCCCGCCTCGGACGACGCACCGTCCGACGACGGCCCGGGATACTCGTCGGGGACCGGAACGATCGCCAGGGGGACGCCGGGCATCAGCAGCAGGTGCGCAGCGCGCATCTGACCTTCGCCGTCATTCACCTCGAGCCAGTACGGTCCTGCGGTCATCCCCGCCTCGATCTCCTCCCTGAGGTCTTCGAAGCGGCGTCCCCCGATGCTGTAGTGCTCCCCGCCGTAATAGATGTCGATCCTCTTCATGATCGCTCCCGTCCGCGGGCTACACCATGGCACTGCGCAGGGCCGCGCGGCCAATGCCTTGACAAGACGGCGAGGTTCCCGTAACCGTTCAGCTGAGCAGCTCGTGCTCCGGCGAGGTGACCGGCGCCGACTGCGCCGGTTCGGGAACGAGATACAGGCCCGAGGGCGAGTTCGCAGTGTACGCGAGCGCGTCGATCCAGGCGGGATTCAGCTGCGGGGTGCGGCTGCCGTAGAACTTGTACACGAGGGCGCAGCGAGGGTGCACCCAGATGGTGGTGCGTCCGTCGCCGATGCTGACGTCGTCGCGCCACGTGAAGTGGAAGGGCTCCCCGCGCCGGAGCTTGGTGCCGATCACCAGCTGCAGGTGTGCGAGTGTCCGGTCGTCGAAATCGACCTTCACCGTCCCCTCGTAGGTCAGCTTTCCCATCGTGCGCCTCCGCTCTCGGCCCGCCGGCGAACGTAGCGCTGGGGTGGCTGCAGGGCCGACGGCGATCAGGTACAGCTCCGATCCTTCCCCTGAGTGCGGGTCGTGGCCAGCCCTTGACACGGGACGCCTGAGCACCTCGTGATCGATGTCGCCCCATCGCGCGCCGGGCTCGGCCGGGTGCCGGCCCGTGAAAAGCCGACCCCGGCGGGATGGTAGTCTCGATCGGCACGCCTCCGTAGCTCAGGGGATAGAGCGTTGGTTTCCGGTACCAAAGGTCGCAGGTTCGATTCCTGTCGGGGGCACAAGAAAGAATCCCAGGTTCGCCTGGGATTCTTCGTTTCCGGGGAGATCTCCGACCGCCCGGGGGTCACCGGGTGAGGGCGTCCTCCTCGTGCGGCGCGTCGGCCACGATCGCCGGCTGCTGCGCCATGCTCTCGACGGCGTCGGCGACCCGCCCGGCGAGGTACGCGTGGCCATCGGTCGAGGGATGATCGCGGCCGATCGGACCGGTGTCGATGACGTCGAGGTAGTTGGCGGTGGTGATCCAGTCGTCGGCGATCGGCGAGATGTACCACCAGCCGCGGGCGGCGGCCAGCTCGCGCAGATCGGCGTCGATGCTGCGCGTGGAGCTCTCGACCGGCAGGACCTGCGGGGAGGGGCCGAGGACGACGATCGCCGCGTCGGGGTAACGGGCCGCGAGCGCGTCCCACGCTGCCGTGACGGCACCCCGGTAACCGGTCGGGTACAGCTTGCGGTCGTTGATCGAGCCTTCGACGATGATGACGTCGGGGTCGAGCGCGGGGTCGAGGGCGTCGATGCGCTCGCCGTAGGCCGGCCCGTCCAGGCCGGGCTTCAGGTAGCCGCTGCCGCGCACCCCGTCCACGACCGTCTCGACGCCGAGTTCGTCGGCGAGCAGGTACGCGAAACCGAGGGTCGGCACGGTCGCAGCCGATCCGTAGACCCACGAGTCGCCGAACACCAGCACCCGTGCGTCGTCCTCGAGCACGAGAGGGGCGGGCGGGACGGATGCCGCGACGCCGGCATCGCCTTCTGCCACGGCCACGGGAGCCACCGGCTCCGGCGCGCCCCAGGGGCGCAGGACCGCCACGGCGCACACCGCAGCGACGGCCAGCGCAGCGCCCAGCAGGGGGAGCAGCAGCCGCCGTGCTCGGGTGCGGCCGGGCGCGTGCATGAGAAGAGGGTAAGTCATCGATCGGCGAACACCGAACATGCGCCGTGAACAGGGGATTCCACGCAGCGGATCCTGAGGTTCCGCACCGCCGTCCGCCGGCTGCGGCCGAGCCTGTGGAAGTCCGTGCGACGCAGCCGCCGCGGCGTGCGAGGATACTTCGGTGCAACGCGTCGTGACCGCTGAGATGGACCTCGAACTGGGGGCATCCGTCGACCTCATCTTCCAGATCGCGGCCGCCCAGGCGGTGCCGGTCTCGAACGAGCAGCTGACCTTCACCCAGGGCGATCGCGTGTACACCCCGACCGAGATCGTCGACCAGTCGGGGAGCCGGCTGCACCGCCTCACGGGCGAGCCGGGTCGCCTCGAGATCCGCTACGAGGCCACGGTCGACGGGCAGGCGTCGACGAGCCGCACGAGCGATCTCGAGGCCATCACCTATCTGCGCCCGAGCCGGTACGCGCAGTCCGACGAGGTGTTCCAGCAGGCGCGCCGGCAGTTCAAGGGACTGTCCGGCCACGACCTCATCGCGGCGGTGTCGGAGTTCGTCTCGACGAGCACGACCTATACCCCCGGCCTCAGCCAGGGCACCGACAGCGCCGTGACGACCCTGATGACCGGGCAGGGCGTATGCCGCGACTACGCGCATGTCGTCATCGCCCTGCTGCGCGCGATGGACATGCCGGCGCGCTACGCCGCCTGCTACGCGCCGGGCCTGCGCCCCATGGACTTCCACGCCGTGGCCGAGGCGTACCTCGACGGCGCCTGGTACGTCATCGACGCGACCCGCCTCGCGAACCGGAGGTCGCTCGTGCGCATCGCGACGGGGCGCGACGCCGCGGACTGCGCGTTCCTCAGCTACCACGGCGGCTACGTCGGCCTCACGCGCCTGCGTGTGGACGCGTGGGTGGTCCCCGACGACGCGACCCTCGACGGATTCCACGCGCTGCCCGACGTGCTGCCCGCGGCATCCGATCCTGCCGCCGACGACTTCGGCGCGCTGGTGCAGATCTCCTGACCCCGCAGGGCCGAGGCCCACGGGCCGCTCCAATTAGACTGGGGCGGTTATGAATCCCGAAGCCCTCTCCGCCGCCCTGCTCGCCGTCGTCGCCCCGCTCGCCGAGGCACGACGACCCGGTGCGGCCGAGGGGCTGACCCCCGCGGATCTGCCGCTCGAGCGGCCCAAGAACCGCGACCACGGCGACTGGGCGTCCAACGCGGCGCTCAAGCTGGCGAAGGTCGTCGGCGCGAACCCGCGCGAGTTCGCGGCCGACATCGCCGCCGGGCTCGCCGAGGTCGACGGCGTCGCGGGCGTCGAGGTCGCCGGTCCCGGCTTCATCAACATCAGGCTGGACGCCGCCGCCGCCGGCGCGCTCGCGAAGACCATCGTCGATGCCGGCGCCGCCTTCGGCACGAACGAGTCGCAGCGGGGCAACACGATCAATCTCGAGTTCGTCAGCGCGAACCCGACCGGTCCGATGCACATCGGCCACACCCGCTGGGCCGCGCTCGGCGACTCGATGGCGCGTCTGCTGCTGGCCAGCGGCGCGACGCTCGTGCGCGAGTTCTACGTGAACGACGCGGGCGCCCAGATGGACCGGTTCGGCCGTTCCGTCCTGGCAGCCGCGAAGGGCGAGCCGACCCCCGAGGACGGCTACCCGGGTTCGTACATCGACGACCTCGCCCAGCGCGTCCTCTCGGCCGTGCCCGACCTGCCGTCGCTGCCGGCCGACGAGCAGCTCGCCGTCGCGCGGGACCGCGCGTACGAACTCCAGCTGGGCGACCTGCAGGCCTCGCTCGAGAAGTTCAACGTCCACTTCGACGTGTTCTTCAGCGAACGGACGCTCCACGCGAAGGGATCGAACGGCGAGCCCAGTCTCGTCGACGAGGCGGTCGACCGCCTGCGCGAGCAGGGCCACGTCTTCGACGACGAGGGCGCCGTCTGGGTGCGCACCACTGACTTCGGCGACGACAAGGATCGCGTCATCCGCCGATCCAACGGCGAGTACACCTACTTCGCCGCCGACGCCGCCTACTACCTCAACAAGGGCGACCGCGGGTTCGCGCACAAGATCTACCTGCTCGGTGCCGATCACCACGGCTACGTCCACCGCCTGAAGGCGCTCGCCGGCGCGGCGGGTGACGATCCCGACAAGGACATCGAGGTGCTCATCGGCCAGCTGGTGTCGGTCAACGGCGCACGGCTGTCCAAGCGCGCGGGCAACATCATCGAGCTCGACGACCTGCGCGACTGGATCGGCACCGATGCCCTGCGGTACTCGCTGGCGCGCTATCCCGCCGATTCGCCGCTGACGCTCGACCCCGAGATCCTCCGCAAGCGCACGAACGACAACCCCGTCTTCTACGTGCAGTACGCGCATGCGCGCACGCACAACGTCGGGCGAAACGCCGCGGCATCCGGGGTCGACCGCTCGGAGTTCGCGCCGGAGCTGCTCACGCATGAGACCGAGTCGGCGCTTCTCGGCGCGCTGCAGGAGTTCCCGCGCATCGTCGGGTTCGCCGCCGAGGTGCGCGAGCCGCACCGCGTCGCCCGCTATCTCGAGGAGCTCGCCGGGCTCTACCACCGCTGGTACGACAACTGCCGCGTCATCCCGCTGGGCGACGAGCCCGTCGAGCCGGTTCACCGCACCC
Organism: Microbacterium sp. ZW CA_36; assembly: GCF_044987475.1. Taxonomy (NCBI): domain Bacteria; kingdom Bacillati; phylum Actinomycetota; class Actinomycetes; order Micrococcales; family Microbacteriaceae; genus Microbacterium; species Microbacterium sp. ZW CA_36. The sequence continues at coordinate 6,672 of NZ_JBJDRL010000043.1, read as the reverse complement.
GCCTGTGGCTCAACGACGCCACGGGACAGGTGCTGCGCAACGGACTCGATCTGCTGGGCGTGACCGCACCGGAACGGATGTAGACATGGCCCACGGCGACACGCAGGCGACCGAACCCCTTCCCGACGACATGGTGCCCACCGCGCCGGCGCCGGCTCCGCGGCGCCGCGTGTGGCCGTGGATCGTGGCGTTCGCGATCGTCGCGGTGCTCGCCGTCGCCGCGTGGTTCGCGGCTGACGCGATCGCGCGCCAGATCGTGACCGGTGTGGTGCGCGACCAGGTGCGCACGCAGCTGGCGCTGCCGGCCGATCAGCAGATCGACGTCGAGGTCGCCGGCGCCATGATCCCGCAGCTCATCGGCGGCAGCATCGACGACCTCACGATCGCGTCCGACGACGTCACCTTCGGCGGCGTCACCGGCGACGTCACGGTCACCGCACACGATGTGGCGGTGCGTGCCACCGGCGAGATGAGCGGTGCGACCGCCACGGTCTCGTTCGACGAGGCCCAGCTGCAGACGCTGCTGGCGACGGTCGAGGGCTTCCCCTCCGACACCGTCGGCCTGGCGGCCCCGAACGTCACGATGTCGCTGGATCTGCAGCTGTTCGGCGTCGCCATCCCCATCGGGGTGGCGCTGACGCCCTCGGCGGCGGACGGGCAGATCGTCCTCTCGCCCGCGTCCTTCCAGCTCGGCGACTCAGAGGTCACCGCCGACGCGCTGCGCGACCAGTTCGGCGGACTCGCCGATGCCGTGCTGCGCGACTGGAACATCTGCATCGCGCAGTATCTGCCGGCGGGTGTCACGCTCAGCGGCGTCGAGGTGGACGGCGACCTCCTGGTCGCCGATTTCGACGTCGACGGCTCGATCGCCACGGATCCCGCCCTTCAGCAGAACGGCACGTGCGCCTGAGACGCCGCGGGGCGTCACACGGCACGGGGGCCGGGAGCCGAGTGCCCTAGACTTCTAGCACCGCCGGAGACCCGTGTCACCGCCAGAGCGTGACCCCTCCGGCCGGCAACGCCGTACCACCATCCCCGGACGGCCACGCGTCGAAGCTCCCACCGATTGGTCCACCGTGTCCGCCGACCCGCATACCCGTTCCGTCGCTCCCGCATGGCTGGAACGCCCCGCCGACGCGAACGCTCTCGCCCCGGCGGTCTGGCCGACCGCGGCGACGCGCGACGAGGAGGGCGTCCTCGAGCTCGGCGGCATCCCGGCGACGGCATTGCGCGACCGGTTCGGAACGCCGCTCTACGTCGTCGACGAGGACGAGGTGCGCGCCACGGCACGGCGCACGCTCGACGCCTTCCGCGCGGCGGCGGCGCTGCACGGCGTGCAGGCCCGCGTGTACTACGCCGGCAAGGCGCTGCTGACCACCGAGGTGGTGCGCTGGGTGACCGAGGAGGGGCTCGCGGTCGACGTCTGCACCGGCGGCGAGCTGGCGGTCGCCCTCGCGGCGGGTGCCGATCCGGCGCGCCTCGGCTTCCACGGCAACAACAAGTCCGTGCCCGAGCTCGAGCGCGCCGTCGAGGCGGGCGTCGGGTCCATCGTCATCGACAGTCTCATCGAGATCGAGCGTCTCGCGGCGATCGTCGAGCGCCGCGGGGTCTCACAGGCGGTGCTGCTGCGGGTGAACAGCGGCGTGCACGCCGAGACCCATGACTTCCTCGCGACGGCCCACGAAGACCAGAAGTTCGGCTTCACGCTGACGGATGCCCCGGCCGCCGTGGCGCGCATCCGCGAGCTGCCGGGCCTGGAGTTCGTGGGTCTGCACTGCCACATCGGCTCGCAGATCTTCGGCACCGCCGGGTTCGAGGAGTCCGCCGCGCGCATCGTCGAGCTCCACGCCGAGCTGCGCGAGGGCGGCGAGCTGCCGGTGCTCAACCTCGGCGGCGGCTTCGGCATCGCCTACACGTCTGTCGACGACCCGACGCCGATCGAGGCGCTCGCGCTCGGCATCGCCGAGGCCGTCGCGCGGCAGTGCGAGGTGCGCGGCATCCCGGTTCCCCACCTCGCCTTCGAGCCCGGTCGTGCGATCGTCGGCCGCGCGGGCGTGACGCTCTACGAGGTCGGCACGACCAAGCCGGTCGCGCTCGAGAGCGGCGACACGCGCCTGTACGTCAGCGTGGACGGCGGCATGAGCGACAACGCCCGCCCCGCCCTGTACGGCGCACAGTTCTCGGCGCGGATCGCGTCGCGCACGAGCGACGCCGAGCCGGCGCTCGCGCGGGTCGTCGGAAAGCACTGCGAGTCGGGCGACATCGTCGTCGACGCCGAGTACCTCCCGGGCGATGTGTCGCCCGGCGATCTGCTCGCCGTGCCCGCGACCGGCGCCTACTGCTTCTCGCTCGCGAGCAACTACAACTACGTCCCCCGCCCGCCCGTCGTGGCGCTGCGCGGGGGAGAGGCGCGCGTCATCGTGCGCGGCGAGACGATCGAGGATCTGCTCGCCCGCGATGCCGGCCTCGAGACGGCTGTGTTCGAAGCTGGGCGTCCCCTCGCGGACGCACCGATGGAAGGGAAACAACGGATGCCCGTACTGAGCGAGCGAAGCGAGTCGAAGTGACCGACTACCGCCGTCTCCGCGTCGCACTGCTGGGAGCCGGAGCCGTCGGCTCGCAGGTCGCGGCGCTGCTGCGCCAGCACGCCGACGAGCTCGCCGACCGGGCGGGAGCACGGCTGGAGCTGGTCGGCATCGCGGTGCGCGACGTCGACGCCAAGCGCGACGTCGAGCTGCCCCCGGAGCTCTTCACCACCGACGCGGACTCGCTCATCGTCGGCTCCGACATCGTCATCGAGCTCATGGGCGGCATCGAGCCGGCGCGCACGTACCTCCTGCACGCGATCAACTCGGGCGCCGACGTCGTGACCGCCAACAAGGCGCTGCTCGCGACCCACGGCCCCGAGATCTTCGACGCGGCCGACCAGGTGGGCGCCGAGGTCTACTACGAGGCCGCGGCGGCCGGCGCGATCCCGATCATCCGGCCGCTGCGCGACTCGCTGGCCGGCGACCGCGTGCAGCGCATCATGGGCATCGTCAACGGCACGACCAACTACATCCTCGACCGCATGGACACCGAGGGCGCCGAGTTCTCGGAGGTGGTCGCCGACGCGCAGCGCCTCGGATACGCCGAGGCCGATCCGACGGCCGACGTCGAGGGCTACGACGCCGCGCAGAAGGCCGCGATCCTCGCGAGCCTGGCGTTCCACACGACGGTGCCGCTCGAGGCGGTGCACCGCGAGGGGATCTCGTCGATCGACTCGTCGATGATGGATGCCGCGCGCCACGCCGGCTACGTCATCAAGCTGCTGGCGGTGTGCGAGCGCCTGACCGAGGAGTCCGGCGAGTCCATCTCGGTGCGGGTGTACCCGGCGCTCATCGACCGCGCCCACCCGCTCGCCAGCGTGCACGGCGCCAACAACGCGGTGTTCGTGCAGGCCGAGGCCGCGGGCAACCTCATGTTCTACGGCGCCGGCGCCGGCGGCGTGCAGACCGCGTCGGCCGTGCTCGGCGACGTCGTGTCGGCGGCGCGGCGCCACATCGCCGGCGGCGTGGGCGTCGGCGAGTCGACGCTGGCGAACCTGCCCATCGTGCCCGTCGGACGTGTCACCACGCGCTACCAGATCACGCTCGAGGTCGACGACCAGCCGGGGGTGCTCGCGACTGTCGCCGGCATCCTCAGCGAGGGGCGCGTCTCGATCGCCACCGTCGAGCAGACGGTCGTCGAATCGGGCGACGACGAGGGCGGCGTCGCCCGACTGGTGATCGGCACGCACAAGGCGTTGGAGAAGGACCTGAGCGAGACGGTGGACCGACTGGCCGCCAGCGGCGTCGTGGAGCGCGTCGTCTCGGTTCTGCGGGTCGAAGGCAACTGAGGGTCTGAAGGAGACTGACATGGCACATGTTTGGCGCGGAGTCCTCCGCGAGTACGCAGATCGTCTGGGCGTGACGGATGCCTCGACCGTGGTCACGCTGGGAGAGGGCGGCACCCCGCTGCTGCCCGCACCGGCGCTGTCGCGCCTCACCGGCACGGACGTGTGGGTGAAGTTCGAGGGCATGAACCCCACCGGGTCGTTCAAGGACCGTGGGATGACGGTCGCCGTGTCGCGCGCGATCGACCACGGCGCCAAGGCCGTGATCTGCGCCTCGACCGGCAACACGTCGGCCTCGGCCGCCGCCTACGCGGCGCACGCCGGCATCACGGCGGCGGTCCTCGTTCCCGAGGGCAAGATCGCGATGGGCAAGCTCAGCCAGGCCGTCGCGCACAACGGCCGCCTCATCCAGATCCGCGGCAACTTCGACGACTGCCTCGAGATCGCGCGCGAGCTCGCCGACAACTACCCGGTCCACCTCGTGAACTCGGTCAATCCCGACCGCATCGACGGACAGAAGACGGCGGCGTACGAGATCGTCGAGCAGCTGGGCGACGCGCCGGACTTCCACTTCATCCCCGTCGGCAACGCGGGCAACTACACCGCCTACACGCGCGGCTACACCGAGGAGGCCGCGGCGAACGTGTCGACCCGCGTGCCGCGGATGTTCGGCTTCCAGGCCGAGGGCTCCGCGCCGCTCGTGCGCGGCGAGGTCGTGAAGAACCCCGAGACGGTGGCCAGCGCGATCCGCATCGGCAACCCCGCATCGTGGGACCTCGCCCTCGAGGCGCGCGCGGCGACCGACGGCTACTTCGGCGCCATCGACGACGACCGCATCCTCGCGGCGCAGAAGCTCCTCGCCGGCCAGGTCGGGATCTTCGTCGAGCCGGCGTCGGCGATCAGCGTCGCGGGACTCCTCGACCGCGTCGAGGCCGGCGTGGTGCCGCAGGGTGCGCGCGTCGTGCTGACGGTCACCGGCCACGGCCTCAAGGACCCGCACTGGGCACTGCGCAACGCCGACGGCTCGGAGGTCCAGCCCACCGTGGTCGACGCCACGACGTCGGAAGTGGCATCCGTCCTCGAACTGGCGCCGGCCGCCGCTGCCGCCGAGTCTGTCGAAGCTCAGGGACCGCGCGCGTGAGCGCAGCCGTCGCGGCCGCATCCGGCCACGGCGCCCTCCCCGGGCGCCGGGTCGTGGTGCGGGTTCCGGCGACGAGCGCGAACCTCGGGCCCGGTTTCGACACGCTCGGCCTCGCGCTGAGCCTGTACGACGAGCTCGACGTGACGGTGCTGCCCGAGGGCGAGCTCGAGATCGAGGTCGAGGGGGCCGGTGCCGCGGACGTGCCGCGCGACGCCTCGCACCTGGTGGTGCGGGCGATCGCGTACGCGTTCGAATCCGCAGGACGACGGATGCCGGGCCTCCGCCTCGTCGCCCGCAACGTCATCCCGCACGGCCGCGGCCTCGGCTCGTCGGGTGCCGCGGTGGTGTCGGGCCTGCTGGCCGCCAAGGGCCTGCTCGAGGGCGACGTGGAACTGGGCCCGGATGCCCTGCTGCGTCTGGCGACGGAGCTGGAGGGTCACCCCGACAACGTGGCGCCCGCGCTGTTCGGCGGTCTCACGATCGCCTGGGTCGATGACGGCGGACCCCAGCACAAGAAGCTGCTCGTCCATCGGGGCGTGTCGCCGCTCGTCTTCGTGCCGGAGTTCACGATGTCGACCAAGCTCGCGCGCAGCCTGCAGCCCATGCAGGTGCCCCGCGAGGACGCCGTCTTCAACGTCTCGCGCTCCGCGCTGCTGATCGCGGCGCTCACGCAGAGTCCCGAGCTGCTCCAGGCCGCCACCGAGGACAAGCTCCACCAGAACTACCGTGCGAGCGCGATGCCCGAGACCGACGGTCTCGTGCGGGCACTCCGTGCGGAGGGCTTCGCGGCGGTCGTGTCGGGGGCGGGTCCGAGCGTGCTCGTGCTCGCCGACGGCCCCGGTCGACGCCTCGAAGCGGCGGCCCTGGCCGCCGCCGTGACCGACACCCCGTGGGAGGCGCTCATGCTCGCCGTCGACTTCAAGGGTGGTACAGTGAGGGAGTACGCGGAGGGTTCCACGTAATACGTGAATCTGGCCTCCGTCGCAAATCTGCGAAACCACCGCACGGCATTCTGACCTGCCGACGTCCGCTGAGCACCCTCGCGGTCCCTCACCCCGTCGGCGGGAGTTTCGACAGGCGTGACAACTGATCGAGACGGGCAGACGCTACCCGCAGTGCTGTGCGAGTCGTGCACATTCGTTCGTTTTTCACAAGGGAGAACTCGTGGAGTCCATCTCCGAGGTCCATGCTGACGTTCCGGCCGACGAGCGCGCGGAAGCGCCCGAGGGTGTCGAGAACGCCGAGACCATCGAAGCCCCGGCCGACGCCGTGGCTGAAGAAGCCGTGATCGAGGCCGTCGCCGCCGAAGAGATCGCCGAAGAGGCCGTGGCCGAGGCCGTCGTGGCCGACGCCGTCGCCGATGAGGCCGTCGTCGAGGCCATCGCCGCCGAAGAGGTCGCCGAGGAGGCGGTCGCCGAGGCGATCGTCGCCGAGGATGCCGGCGATCAGGCTGCGGCGGAGGCCGCGGAAGCCGTCGCCGAAGAGGCCGTGGCCGAGGCGCTCATCGCCGACGCCGTCGCCGAAGAGGCGGTCGCCGAGGCGGCTGCCGCCGACGCCGTCGCCGAGGAGGCCGTCATCGAGGCGGTCGTTGCCGAGGCCGTGGCCGAGGAAATCGTCGGCGAAGAGGCCCCGGCAGCGCCGGTGAAGGCCCCCCGCA
>NZ_JBJDRL010000042.1:0-34557 GCF_044987475.1 Microbacterium sp. ZW CA_36 | reverse complement strand
GGGGGTCGGCGACGGAGACGGCGCCGGCCGGGTCTCGCTCGTCGTCGGCGCGGGCGCCGGCCGGGCGTCGGACCCGAGCAGCGCGGCGGTCGTGATGGCACCGCCGCTCACCACTCCGATGAGGACGAGTGCCACCGCACCGGCCACCAGCTGCATGCGGTGTCTCCCCGCCGGGCGGATGCGCTGTGCGCCGGCGAGCACGAGGTCACGCATCTCGGACTGCTCGTACGGGGTGAGGTCGTCGTTCATGCCCATGCTCCCTCGATCGAAGCCATCTCTTCGCGCAGCTTGGCCTTGGCTCGGGCGAGCCGCGACTTCACGGTGCCCACGGGGATGCCGAGCGTCTCGGCCGCCGCCCGGTCGGGATAGCCCTCGAGGACGGTCAGCACCACGACGCTCTGCTCGCGGGCGGGAAGCCTCTTCAGGGCGGCAAGCACGCCGGTCTCGTCCGGGCCTTTCGGTGCTCCCGGGTTCGATGCGACAGGCGTCCGAGCGAGGAGCGTTCGGTAGCGGCGGCCGGAGCGCTCAAGATTGCGGGCGCAGTTCGAGACGGTGTTGAGCAGCCACGGGAGTGGCGAACCGTCCACGAGGCGGACCGACTCGCGCTTGCGCCAGAGCTCGAAGAATCCGATGGTCACCGCATCCTTCGCATCCTCTCGCGCGGTCAGCAGACGGCGGGCATGCCGGAAGAGACGTGCCTCGTGGCGGTCGAACAGCATTGCCAGCGCGGCCTCGTCGCCGGTCAGGACCCGCTCCCAGAGGGAGGCGTCATCATCGTCCATACCCTGTAGTGTCCGCGTTCCCGCAGATGGTTCATATCCCACCGTGCCGCGCTCCGAAGGGGCGTGACGTCATTCCGCGCGCCGCGCGCTCGGACCGGCGTCTGCCTACACTGAGCGGGTGCCCGCACGTCGCCCCCGAGTGGTCCCCGCGCGGGCCCACGACGACCTGACCGAGTCGCTCTCGCAGCTGCGGACCGAGCTCGACCTTCCGGATGGCTTCCCGGCGGCGGTGGAGGCCGAGGCACAGCAGGCGGTGCGCAGCGTCCCTGCCGATCCGGCAGCGGCGCAGCTCGACGACCTGCGCGACATCGAGTTCCTCACGATCGACCCGGCGGGCTCGACGGATCTCGATCAGGCGCTCCACCTCGAGCGCACGCCCACCGGTGCGGTGGTCCACTACGCCATCGCCGACCTGCCGGCGTTCGTGACGCCGGGCGGCGCCGTCGACGGCGAGGCGCGCCTGCGGGGGCAGACGCTCTACGCGGCCGACGGCCGGATTCCGCTGCATCCGGTCGCCCTCAGCGAGGACGCCGCCTCGCTGCTGCCCGGGCGCGAGCGGCGCGCGTTCGTGTGGCGATTCGTGCTCGACGACGGCGCACGGCCGGTCGAGACCACCCTGCGCCGCACGGTGATCCGCTCGCGCACCCAGTGGACCTACATCGATGCCCAGGCCGCGATCGACGCGGGCACCGCGCCGGATGCCCTGCAGGCGCTGGCCTGGTTCGGGCCGCTGCGCCGGGAACGCGAGGCGGAGCGCGGCGGCGTGAGCCTCAACGTGCCCGAGACCCGCATCGTCGCCGACGATTCCGGCTACCGCCTCGAACGGGACGCGCCGCTCCCGGTCGAGGACTGGAACGCACAGCTGTCGCTGCTGACGGGCATGGCCGCGGCCGACCTCATGCTGCGCGGAGGAGTCGGCATCCTCCGCACCATGCCGGCCGCCGATCCGGACGACGTCGCTGCGTTCCGGGCGCAGACCGTGGCACTCGGCATCCCCTGGACAGCCGGCGTCTCGTACGGCGACTACCTCCGCTCGCTGGATCGCGATCGCCCGGCCGCGCTCGCGATCCTGGACGCCGCGGCCGGGTTGTTCCGGGGCGCCGGCTACGTGGCCTTCGACGGCAGCGCGCCCGCCGATCCGCTGCAGGCGGCGATCGGTGCGCCCTACGCCCACGCCACCGCTCCCCTGCGCCGGCTGGTCGACCGGTGGTCGCTCGTGGTGTGCGAAGCGCTGGCGAATCAGCGCGAGGTGCCGTCGTGGGCGCGAGAGAGCCTACCGACGCTTCCCCCGCTCATGGCACGCAGCGATGGAGTGGCGAACCGGCTGGACGCCGCCGCCCTCGACCGGGTCGAGGCGGCACTGCTGTCGCGACGTGAAGGGCAGGCCTTCGAGGCCGTGGTGCTCGGCCGACGCAACGACGGCGCACGTGTGCAGCTGACGGATCCACCGGTGACCGCCAAGGTGGCCGGGCTCGACGCCGCCCCGGGATCAACGGTGCGGCTGCGTCTCAGGAGCGCCTCCATCGCGACGGGATCCATCGTTCTGGAGCCGACCGCCTAGCCTGGTGTCGTGACGACGACCGTGCTCCTGACCGGGTTCGAGCCCTTCGGAGGCGACGCCGCCAACCCGTCGGGCGAGGCCGTCCACCGTGTCGCCTCCCGCTGGGAGGGACCCGAGGTGCTCGTCTCGGCCGTACTGCCGGTGACGTTCACCGGCGCCGCAGGCCGCCTGCGAGAGCTGCTCGCCGACCACCGGCCGGACGTGGTGATCGCGGCCGGCCTGGCGGGTGGACGCGCCGCGATCGGGGTCGAGCGCGTCGCCGTGAACCTCGTGGACGCCCGCATCCCCGACAATGTCGGCCAGCAGCCGGTCGACGTGCCGAGCGTGCCAGGGGCCGCGGCGGCGCACTTCGCCACGCTGCCGGTGAAGGAGATCGCACGGCGGATCGCCGCGGCCGGCATCCCCGCGGAGGTGTCGTACTCGGCGGGCACGTTCGTCTGCAACCACGTCTTCTTCACGGCGCTCGAGGCGGCGGCATCCGGAACCCGAGCGGGATTCGTCCACGTTCCCTGGTCGGCAGAGCACGCCCCGTCATCCGATTCCGCAGCTCTTCCGCTCGCCGACATCGCCCGGGCGCTGGAGATCGCCGTCCGCACCAGCCTCGACGTGACCGCCGACGCGCGCATGCCCGGCGGCACGCTCCACTGACGCCGGCTGTCTGCCCGTCAGCGCGAGCGGCGTCCCGCGTGGAGCACCTCGCGCACGATGAGTCCCGCGACCAGCGCCCAGAACGCCGCGCTGACGCCCGCGATCGCCACACCCGACGCCGCGACCAGGAACGTCACCACGGCAGGCAGCCGCTCCCCCGGGTCATCGATCGCCTGCTGCACGGCCGAACCGAACGCGCCGAACAGCGCGATGCCGGCGACCGCCGGGATGACGGCATCCGGAGAGACCACCACGAGGGCGACGAGCCCCGCCGACAGGCCACCGAGAACGATGCCACCGGCTCCCGTCGACACCCCGGCGACCCAGCGCCGCTTCGCATCGGGGTCGGCCTCCGGCCCCGCGGCGAGCGCCGCGCTGATCGCCGCCAGGTTGATCGCGTGCCCGCCCGCGGTCGCTCCGAGGGCGGTGCCCAGGCCGGTGACGAGCATCGCCGGCCGCCAGGGCACCTCGTAGCCGAAGCTGCGCATGATGGCGACGCCCGGGACGTTCTGCGAGGCCATCGTCACGAGGAAGAGCGGCAGCGCCAGACCCACGATGGCTCCGACGGTGAAGACGGGCGCCGTGAACTCGAGCCGCGGCACCAGCAGGGCGGGGTCGATCGTCGCGCCGGTGACCGCGACATGCACGCCGATGACGACGGATGCCGCGACGAACGCCAGCGGCACTGCCCAGCGCGGCGCCACGCGCACGAACACCAGCCAGGTGAGGAGGACGGGGATGACGCCCCACGGGTTCTCCACGACTCCGGTGACCGGCGCGAGACACAGCGGCAGCAGCACACCCGCGAGCATCGCCTGGGCGATCGACGGCGGGATCCGGGCGATCAGCCGTCCTAGCTGCGGCCAGAGCGCCGTCAGCAGGATGAGGCCCGCCGTCACGAGGAATGCCCCGACGGCCGCGGGCCAGCCGCCCTCGACGGAGCCCGTGGCGGCGAGCACGGCGGCTCCCGGCGTCGACCACGCCACCGTGATCGGCATCCGGTACCGCCAGGCGAGCAGGATCGCCGAGGCGCCCATCGTCAGGCACAGCACCAGCAGGCCGCTCGCCGCCTGCGCGCGCGTCGCCCCGACGGCGTCGAGACCTGTCAGCACGACGGCGAACGAGCTCGTGACTCCGACGAGCGCGGTCACGATCCCGGCGACGATCGGCCGCGAGAGCGGCGCGGCGGGCTCGGTCGGCGCGTGGCCTGCGGCGGCGCTCACGCGCCCTGCCGTCCGCGGTACACGGCGGTGCGGAGCTCGACCTCCCAGACGTCGCGCTGAGGCATGCCGACGGCCTGCGCCGCCGCGACCTCGGCGTCGACGTCGTACGGCACCCGCACGAAGCGCACCTCGAACGGCGCCCGTTCGGACGCGTCGAGCACACCCTCGAGGATCACATAGCTCGGCGTCGGCTCGTCGAGCGGGTTGCCGACGCTGCCGGCGTTGAAGAGGGTGCGACCGTCGCGGGACTCGAGATACGTGTCGTGGATGTCGCCGTAGCCCACGACGGTCGGCTCGGGGCCGTCCCCGGTCATCTGCGTGGCGCGGAACATGCCGTCGAACTCCTCGTCGGTGTGACGGAACCGCACCCGCACGTGCGGACTCTCGGCGGACGCGTGGAACAGCCGGATCCGCCGCCCGCTCATCACGAGGTCGTGGCTGAGCGCCAGCCCGCCCAGCCAGCGCCGCTGCTCCGGGGAGAGCTCGTCACGCCACCACCGCATCTCCTCGGGCTGGTCGTCACCGACGGTGCCGATGAAGTCGTCCCAGTTGCCGCGGATGTTCACCTCGCACACGTCGCGCACGCGCTCGGTGGCGGCGCCGCCCCGCGGGCCTTTGCCGACGTTGTCGCCCAGGTTGATGATCCGGCGGATGCCGCGGCCGGCGATGTCGTCGAGCACCGCTTCGAGAGCGGTCAGATTCCCGTGGACGTCGGAGATGAGGGCGATCCGGTCGAGAGCCATCTTCGGATCATGCCACGCCTCTCGGAGCGAGCGCGGCCGTCAGCGCCCGAACTCGGCGAGCGCGTCGGCGATCATGCGGTGGCCCTGCGCCTCGAACTCCTCGTCCCCCACCTGATGCGCCCAGCAGGCGGTGCCGATGGCTTCGCGCAGCCGCAGCAGGAGCCAGTGCGACGGACCGAAGGCTCGCTCGGACGTGCCGGATCCGAGCCGCGGATCATGACCGTAGCCCTCGAAGAAGGCGGTCTCGCACGCCGGGTTCTCACGCCACTCCTGCGCCGCGAGCCGAACGAAGTCGGTCGCGGCGGGGCGGAACGCGAACCTGCCGAAGTCGATCACCCGGACCACGCCGGCGTCCACCAGCCAGTTGCGAGGCTGCCAGTCGCCATGCGTGGCAACGAGGTCCGCGTCGATCGGCGGCAGAGCGTCGAGCGCGTGTCGCAGCCGTGCCTGCACCTCCGGCGTGATGGCGTCGGACGTGTCTAGCCAGAGCAGAGCGCGACGCGTGGCCGCGGCATCCGCTCCGTCCGACGGGCGGGAAGCCTGGTCGTGGAACCGCCGCAGCAGCTCACCCGCGCCGCGGTGCACCTCGGGGTCCACGCCCGCGGGCGTCCGGTACGCGAGCTCACCCGGCACCCACTCGAGCACCAGCACCCGCGCCGCACGGTCGGAGTGCACCAGGCGCGCCGCGTGGCCCCTCCGCTGCCAGACCGCGACGAAGCCGCCCTCGTGCGCATCGAGCTCGCGACCGAGATGGTGATCGCCGTCGCCGGACGCCTTGACGATCAGCTCGCGGCCGGCGTGCCGCACCCGCAGCACGACCGTCTCCACCTGGTTCCAGCTGAGGTCGGCGACGGCCTCGGCTCCCGGCAGCCACTCGTCGACCTGATCCCGCTGCACGGCCGACAGCCGGCCGAAGCCCATCAGGACGTGACGACCTGCGCCGTGCCGACTGCGGCGTCCGGGCCCATCTCGGCGGCGAGACGGTTGGCCTCCTCGATGAGGGTGGCGACGATGTCGGCCTCGGGCACGGTCTTGATGACCTGCCCCTTCACGAAGATCTGTCCCTTGCCGTTGCCCGAGGCGACGCCGAGGTCGGCCTCGCGCGCCTCCCCGGGTCCGTTGACGACGCAGCCCATGACCGCGACGCGCAGCGGCACCGTCATGTCCTTGAGGCCCTCGGTGACGTTGTCGGCGAGCGTGTAGACGTCGACCTGGGCACGGCCGCAGGACGGGCACGACACGATCTCGAGCTTGCGCTCGCGCAGGTTCAGCGACTGCAGGATCTGGTGGCCGACCTTGACCTCCTCGGCGGGCGGGGCCGACAGCGACACGCGGATCGTGTCGCCGATGCCCTCCGCGAGCAGGATGCCGAAGGCGGTCGCCGACTTGATCGTGCCCTGGAACGCGGGTCCGGCCTCGGTCACACCGAGGTGGAGGGGCCAGTCGCCGCGCTCGGCGAGGAGCCGGTAGGCCTTGACCATCACGATCGGGTCGTTGTGCTTGACCGAGATCTTGAAGTCGTGGAAGTCGTGCTCCTCGAAGAGCGACGCTTCCCAGACAGCGCTCTCGACGAGAGCCTCGGGAGTCGCCTTGCCGTATTTCTCGAGCAGGCGCCGGTCGAGCGAGCCGGCGTTGACGCCGATCCGGAGCGATACTCCGGCCGCCTTCGCGGCGGCGGCGATCGCGCCGACCTGGTCGTCGAACTTGCGGATGTTGCCCGGGTTCACGCGCACTGCGCCGCAGCCGGCATCGATGGCCTGGAACACGTACTTGGGCTGGAAGTGGATGTCGGCGATCACCGGGATCTGGCTCTTCGCCGCGATGATGTGCAGCACGTCGGCGTCGTCCTGCGACGGCACGGCGACGCGCACGATCTCGCAGCCCGAGGCGGTGAGCTCGGCGATCTGCTGCAGCGTGGCGTTGATGTTGGTGGTCGGCGTCGTGGTCATCGACTGCACGCTCACCGGCGCATCGCCGCCGACCAGCACCTTGCCCACCTTGATCTGGCGGGTCTTGCGACGGGGGGCGAGCGTTTCGGGGACCTTGGGCATCCCGAGATTGACGGCTGGCACGTGCTCCAGCCTACGCGTCGGTGCAGGGCATCGGCTGAGTGGCCGCGACCGGACCGTGAGAGCGCGGGGCGGGACGGGATCGCTCGTCCCCCGCCGGGCTCACTCGCTCGCCGCCGGCGACGGTGCAGCGGGCGCCTCCGGCTCCGAGCCGGTGAGCGCGCGGATCAGGGTCTGCGCGTCGTAAGGGCCCACGTGACGGACGCCGTTGATGAAGAACGTCGGCACCGACGTGATGTCCATCGCCTCGGCATCCAGCATGTCGTCGCGCACGCGCGCGGTGACCTTCGGCGAGCTCAGGTCGTCCTCGAAACGATCGACGTCGAGGCCGAGGTCGCGTGCGCGGCGGATGATGTCGGACGGGAGCTGGTGGTCCTGATCGGCGAACAGGCTCCGCGAGAACTCCGGCAGCTTCCCCTGCAGGTTCGCGGCCTCCGCGGCCTCGGCCGCCGCCAGCGCGTTCGGGTGCTGACGCTCCAGCGGCGCGTGTCGCCACACGTAGCGCAGGCGGTCGCCGAGCTCCTTGCGGACCTCCTCGATCGAGCCCGACGCCTTGAGGCAGAAGGGGCACTGGAAGTCGCCGTACTCCACGATCGTGAGCGGCGCGTTCACGTCACCGTAGATGTGGTCGCGCTGGGGGTCGACCGGCCGCACCAGGGCGCGTCCCCCGTCGTCGTCGGGCCGCCGTGCGTCCGAGATGCGGAACACGATCGCTGCCAGCACGAAGGCGAGGACGGACGCCGCCAGCACGCCGACGCGCGCCTCGTTCTGCACGTCGGGGTCCTCGATCGCGAGGTCGATGATGAACAGCGAGATCGTGAACCCGATGCCGCACAGCATCGCGCCGCCCGCGATGCGGTCGAGCGTCAGGCCCAGTCCGAAATCGCCGAGCTTGAAGACCTTCATGATGGCCGCGGCGCCGAAGACGCCGACGAACTTGCCCACGACGAGACCGACGACGATGGCCCACGTGACCGGGGACTGCACGGCGGCCGCGAGGATCGGCCCCGAGATCTCGACGCCGGCATTGGCGAGGGCGAACAGCGGCAGGATGACGTAGGCGACGTACGGCGCGTACGCCGACTGCAGGCGCTCGTTGATCGAGATCGACTCCCGGAGGCTGTTGGCGGCCTGCCGCGCGTACTCGCTGTTCGGCGACTGGCGGAACATCCGCGCGAGCTCGAGCGCCTGCTCGACGTCGCGCCGATTCGGCCGGTAGACGGGGATCAGCAGCGCGATCGCCACACCCGCGAGCGTCGGGTGCACCCCCGACGCGAGGAAGGCGAGCCACACGATGATCGACAGTGTGGCGTAGATCGGGCCGCGGCCACGCGGGACGTAGCGGGTGAAGAAGATCCCGGCCAGGCCGACGGCAGCGACGAGAAGCGGCAGCGGTGTGAAGCTGTCGGTGTAGAAGAGGGCGATGATGCTCAGCGCGCCGATGTCGTCCACCACCGCGAGGGCGAGCAGGAACACCCGGAGCCTGCCAGAGGCGCGCGGCCCGATCAGCGCGAGTGCGCCGACGAGGAACGCGGTGTCGGTCGAGATCACGACCCCCCACGCGTGCTCGAATCCCGACCCCCTCGCGATCGCGAGGTAGAGCCCGGCCGGCACCAGCAGTCCCGCCACCGCGGCGACCACGGGGATCATGGCGCGGGACCAGCTCGTGAGCTCGCCGATCGCGAACTCGCGCCGCACCTCGAGGCCGACTGTGAAGAAGAAGATCGCCATGAGCGCGTCGTTGACGAGCGCGTGCAGCGTGAACGCGAGATGGATGTCGCCGAAGCTGATCGTCAGCTGCGTCTCCCAGAAGTCGTGATACGACGTCGCGGAGACGTTCGCCCAGACGATCGCGACGAGCGTCGCGAGCACCAGCAGGAGCGCGCCCGTGCGCTGCTCCCCCATGTTGCGGATGCGGTCGGCGATCGAGGGACGCCGTCGGGGCCGCCGATCCGGCTGCTCCGGTTCGGCTGATCGGTCGGTGATCGTGAGGTGGGTCATGGCGTACCTCCGCGGCGCGGGGATGCGGGCAAACGGGTCGGCCCCAGTATGGTGCCGAATCCGGGGACAGTGGGCCGGGATCCGTCGCGGTGACCGAATCGCGCGTGTGGTAGGTTCGGCGCATGTCCGCGCACCTCTCCTGGTGGCTCACCGCATAGGCGGTGTGTTCGCGCGACCACAGACCGCCCACGGGCGGTCTTCTTTTTCGTACGGGACACCGCCCCACGACGAAAGACGACACACCATGACCGGGCCTGCCCCCATGTCCCCTCGCGACCTCGCTGCCAGCGGCATCCCCTTCGCGCTCATCGCGCGCGACGACAGCACCGTCGAGGTGCTGACCGGCGATGTCGTCGACGTCGAGCTGCTGGCCGACATCCCGCTGACGGACGCCTCGGGCTCGCCGCGGGAGGTGCTGGCGCTCGTGCCGTTCCGGCAGGTGCGCGAGCGCGGATTCGAGTGCCACGACGACGGAGCCCCGCTGCGCTGCCTCGTCGTGCGCGACCGAGCCTCGCTCCCGCGCGACGAGACCATGGCGCTGCTGCCGACCGAGCCCGTCGCGCTGGAGGGCGCCGGCTTCGACATCGCCGACGAGGACTACGCCGACATCGTGCGGCGGGTGATCGCCGACGAGATCGGGCGCGGCGAAGGCGCCAACTTCGTCATCCGCCGCGACTTCACCGCCGGTGTGTCCGCGGATGCCGCCACCGCCGCCCTCACGTGGTTCCGCGCCCTGCTCGAGCACGAGCGCGGCGCGTACTGGACGTTCGCGGTCGTCACACCCGGCCATGTCGCCGTCGGCGCGAGCCCCGAGGCGCACGTCAGCGCACGCGACGGCGTCGTGACGATGAACCCGATCTCGGGCACGTTCCGTCACCCGGCCGGCGGCGCGACCGCCGAGACGCTCACCGAGTTCCTCCGCTCCACCAAGGAGACCGAGGAGCTGTTCATGGTCGTCGACGAGGAGCTCAAGATGATGAGCGCCGTCTGCTCCGACGGCGGCCGCATCACCGGTCCGCATCTCAAGGAGATGTCGCGACTCACGCACACCGAGTACGTGCTGCGCGGGCGCAGCCGGCTGGATCCCCGCGACATCCTCCGCGAGACCATGTTCGCGCCGACCGTGACCGGCTCGCCGATGCAGAACGCGTGCACGGTCATCACCCGGCACGAGAGCACCCCGCGGGGCTACTACTCGGGCGTGGCCGCCCTGTTCACCCCCCGCCTGACGCTCGCGGCCGGCGAGGCGACCCATGACCTCGACGCTCCCATCCTCATCCGCACCGCATATCTGCAGGACGGCCGGTTGCGCGTTCCCGTCGGGGCGACGCTGGTGCGCCACTCCGACCCCTACGGCGAGGTCGGCGAGACGCACGGCAAGGCCGCCGGCGTGCTCGGCGCCATCGGCGCCGTGCCCCGTGACGCTGCGGCCGAGGCCGCCGTCGTCGCCGTGCCCGACGCCGACGTCATCGACGAGGACGCCCCCGCTCCCGCGCCGCGCCGTCTCGCGGACGACCCGGCGATCGCCGAGCTGCTGGCCTCCCGCAACGGACGCCTGGCGGAGTTCTGGCTCAACCCGCAGGGCTCGGACGGGCCTGCGCCGTTCGCCGGCCGGTCGGCGCTCGTCGTCGACGCCGAGGACCGCTTCACCACGATGCTCGCCCATCAGCTGCGCCATCTCGGGCTCGACGTGCGGATCGCGCCGTGGGACGAGGTGACCGACGCCCAGATCGACGACGCCGAGCTGCTCGTGTCAGGCCCCGGGCCGGGCGATCCGCGTGATGTGTCCAGCCCCCGCATCCGGCGCATGCGCGAGGTGGTCGGGCGGCGGCGCGAGAGCGGCCGGCCGATCCTCGCCGTGTGCCTCAGCCACCAGATCCTCGCCGACACGTTCGGCATCGACCTGGCACCGCTGGACGCACCGCACCAGGGGCTGCAGAAGTCGGTCGACGTGTTCGGGATGCCGGCATCCATCGGCTTCTACAACACGTTCACCGCCCGCGTACCCGCCGGCACGACGCGCGCCGGCGAGGCCGAGATCGCAGCGGACGCCTCGGGCGACGTCTACGCGCTGCGCGGGCAGGGCTTCGCATCGGTGCAGGGGCACCTGGAGTCCATCCTGTCGCGGGACGGCATGACCACGCTGCAGCGGCTGGTGGAGCAGGCCCTGATGCCGGTCGAGGCCCGATCTGCCGGATAGTCCGCCTTCAGCGAGCCGAGGATGCGTCCGCGCGGGCAGCCAGCAGGCGTCGCTCGGCCTCGTTCGCGGTGAGCTCGAGTGCGCGCAGGTCAGCGGCGAGCGCGTCGTCGTCGCGGCCGAGCTCGCGCAGCAGTGACGCCCGGACGGCGTGCCACAGGTGCGAACGGGCCAGCGGATCCGCGAGCCCGTCGACCTCGGCGAGCGCGACGCCGGCGCCTGCCACGCGCGCCAGCGCGACGGCGCGGTTCAGTCGCACCACCGGCGACCGGTCGTACGCGAGCAGCATGTCGTAGAGCGTCAGGACCTGCAGCCAATCGGTGGACGCCTCGTCCGCGGCATCCGCGTGGCACGCCGCGATCGCCGCGTGCAGCTGCCAGCGTCCCGGGTGCCGCAGCCGGGCCGCGCCCTCCAGCGACGCGCGGGCCTCGCCGAGAAGAGCGGCGTCCCACCGCGACCTGTCCTGGTCGGCCAGCAGCACCAGCTCGCCGCCCACCGATCGCGCGGACTCGCGGGCCCGGTGGAACTGCAGGAGCGCGAGGAGTCCCTGCGCCTCCGCGGCGCGCGGCAGCGCCTCGGCGACCACTCGGGCGAGCCAGAGCGCGTCGTCGGCGAGGTCACGGTCGGCCGCGGCATCCGACCCCGCCACGAAGTGGGCCTCGCTGTACATCACCGAGACCACGGTCAGCACGAGGTCGAGCCGCGCGGCGGCATCCGCCCCTTCGGGGACCCTCAGCGGGATGCCGCTCTCGGCGATCTTGCGCTTGGCGCGCGAGATGCGCTGCCCCGTGGTCGATTCGGCCGTGAACGTGGCGCGGGCGATCTGCGCCGTCGTGAGTCCGCACACCGCGCGGAGAGTGAGCGCGAGCTGCGCATCGGGCGCGAGCGCCGGGTGGCAGCAGCCGAACAGCAGCGGCAGGCGCTCGTCGGCCGGTGGCCCTCCGACCACGGGAGCGGGTGCGAGCAGCGCGACCTTGTCTCGCAGCACGCGTTCCCGGCGCACCCGGTCGAGTGCGTTGTGCCGCGCCGCCTGCATCAGCCAGGCTCCGGGCTTCGGCGGCATCCCCCGCGCCCGCCACTCGCGCAGCGCCTCCACGACCGCCTCCGCGACGGCCTCTTCCGCCACGTCGAAGCTGCCGAACGACACGGTGAGCGCCGCGGTGATGCGTGACGACTCCTCACGCACGACCGCGGCGAGGAGGCGATCGGATGCCGCGGCGCGGACGTACGACGGGCGCGGGTCGTCCGCGCCCGGCCCGGCCGCGGCATCCGGCTCGGGCATTACTCGAACTGGCTGTAGTCGACGACCATCGGCCGGATCTCGACGGCGACTCCGGGGAATTCGAGCGAGGGCCAGGTCTTCACGAGCGCGATCGCCGCGTCGAGGTCGGGGACGTCGATCACGCTGAATCCTCCGACGACCTCCTTCGCCTCCGAGAAGGGGCCGTCGGCGACGACGGGCCCGTCGTCGCCCGCCCGCACCGTCGTCGCGGTGCTGACCGGATGCAGCTCCGCCCCCGAGTCGTCGATCTTGTCGGCGTTCGTGCCGAACCACTCGTAGATCCGCCCGTAGACCTCCTGGCGGCGCTCCTCCGGCACCGCGTCGTCGAGCTCGGGTGTCGAGGTGAACATGATCACGTACTTCACGGTCGTCGTCCTTCCGTCAGTGGAACCGTTGCACCCCTACAGCGAACGGGCAAGGCCGTTTTCGACAGGCTCGGCGAACGGATCCTCGGTGGTCCGGCGACCGCCGGCGGCTCAGAAGAGCGTCACCGGGTTGAAGAGGTCGGCGAGGATCAGCACAGCCCCCATCACGATGAGGGCGATCACGACCACGAACGTCACGGGCACGAGCCTGGTCGCATCCACCGGCTTCGGCGGCGGGCGGCGGAACAGCTTCGCCCAGGCGCGCTTGAGTCCCTCCCACAGAGCCACCGCGACGTGTCCGCCGTCCAGCGGCAGCAGCGGGATGAGGTTGAAGACGAAGAGCGCGATGTTGAGCGAGGCGAGCAGCGAGAGGAAGCCGGCGACCCGGTTGAGGATCGGAGAGTCGGCCGCGGCCACCTCGCCGGACAGGCGCCCGGCGCCGACGATGCTGAGCGGGCCGTTCGGATCGCGCTCCTGCCCGGTGACGAGGTCGACGGCCGTGTCCCACACCTTCGCCGGCAGCTGCCAGATGATGCCGGCGACGGCGCCGACGTTCTGCACGGCCATCTGCGGTCCGGCCCAGATCGGCTGTGTGACGTACTCGACCGACGGGCCGATGCCGACGAAGCCGACCTCCTCGGTCGTCGTCGTGCCGTCGGCGGCGGTCACCTCGGTCTCGATCGTCGCCGGCGTGACCTGGATGCTCTGCTCGGAGCCGTCGCGCTCGACCACGAACGTCAGCTGTTCGCCGGGCGAAGAGCGGATGATGGCAGTCGCCTCGTCGAAGTCGGCGACCGGCTGCCCGTCGATCGAGACGATCGTGTCGCCGGCTTGGATGCCCGCCGCCTCGGCGGGGGCCGCAGGCGCGGACACGGCGCACTCGGTCGAGCTCGTGGTCGGGACGCACTCGGACAGGCGGGCGACCGTCGTCGTGGCGGTCTGCAGGCCGATGCCGGTCAGGAGGATCGCGAACAGCACCATGGCGAACAGGAGGTTCATGACCGGGCCGCCCAGCATCACGACGATGCGCTTCCAGATGGGCAGCCGGTAGAACACGTGCACGTCGTCGTCGCCGTGCAGCGTCTCGTCGTTGGCGTCGCGCGCGTCCTGGACCATCGTGGCGAAGAACCCGCCGCCGGCACGCCCGGATCGTGATCCGGAGCCCGAGGCCTGGGTGGCTGCGGATGCCTCGGCAGCGCGCGCCCGCTCGCCGGGCGACGGCGGATACATGCCGGCCATCGAGATGTAGCCGCCGACCGGGAACGCCTTGACGCCGTACTCGGTCCCGCGCATGCGCCGGGACCACAGCGTCGGGCCGAACCCGATCATGTACTGGCCGACGCGCACGCCGAACTTCTTGGCTGGCCACAGGTGGCCGAGCTCGTGCAGCGCGATCGAGACGGCGAGGCCCACGACCATGAGCACGACACCGATGACGAACGCGAGGATCTCCACACGCTCACGGTACCCGCGTGATGCTTTGAGTTGGGTGTGACGGTGCGTTCGGGCGATGCCTCGCCCCTCCCGTAGGCTCGACGTGAGGAGGAGCCGTGACCCCACGCCACGTGCGCGCGCTGCGCGGCACCGCCGCGGCATGGGTCGCGACCGTCGTCGCCGCCACGGCTCACACGCTCGCCGGCGGCGGGGCTCCCTCCCCCGCCCTGGTCGTCGCCGTCGGCATCCTCTCGTCGCCCTTCGCGGTGGGCCTCATCGGGCGCCGCCTCTCCGCGTGGCGGATGGGCGCCACCGTCCTTGCGAGCCAGTCCCTGTTCCACGTGGCGTTCGCTCTGACCGCCGACGCCGACCCTGCGGCACTGCACGGGCACCACGTCACGCACCTGGGCGGCACTCTCAGCACCGTCGTGCTCCCCGACGCCCCCATGCTCGCCGCCCATGTGCTCGCCGCGTTCGCGACCGTCGCCGCGCTGCAGAGCGCAGAGCGGATGCTGCGCGCCCTGGGCCGCGGCATCCGCTCGGTGTTCACGCGCGTCCGCGGCATCGCCCCGCGTGCGCCGATGCCCCGGCTCGTCACGCCGCAGACACGTCCGTCCGGCGCCGCGCTGCGCGTCGTCCTCTCGGACACCTCCCGGCGCGGACCGCCCGCCTTCGTCTGAGCGGCGCACCGAGCGCCGCGCCCGTCGCCGGCCGCGCCCGATGCGTGCGCCGGGTCCTCTCGCGTACGCGCTCCCGCCGCGTACCGCCGGTCGGCCGTTCGCGCCGATCACCCCCGACGACAGACGAAAGCACACACCATGAACACGCTCACGAACATGTCCCCCACCCGCCGCCTCGTGATCGGCGCCACCGCCGGTCTGGCCCTCGTCCTCGCCGCGCCGCTCGCCGCGTCCGCCCACGTGCACGTGACACCTGAGACCGCCTCAGCCGGCGGGACCGAGACCCTCACCTTCTCGTTCTCGCACGGCTGTGACGGCTCGCCCACGACCGCCCTCGCCGTCGACATCCCCGAGGGCGTCGGCAACGCGACACCCGTCGTGCAGGGCGGCTGGACCATCACGCGCGAGCTCGGCGCCGACGGCGTGCCGACGCGCGTCGTCTACACCCCCGACACCCCCGTCGAGGACGGGCTCAAGGCGACCGTCTCGATGGATGCGCTCTTCACCGAGGCGACCGCGGACACCACTCTCGCCTTCCCCGTCACCCAGACGTGCGCGGAGGGAGAGACGGCGTGGACGCAGATCGCCGAGGACGGCGAGGATCCGCATGACCTCGACGCGCCCGCGCCGCTCGTCGAGGTGAGCGACGCCGCGGACGACGCCGCTGCCGGGCATGCGACCGGTGCCGAGGGTGCGGACCACGCGACCCACGAGAGCGCCGAGGCCGCCGCCGACACCGAGGAGGCGGCATCCGGCACGTCCGCCGACCCGGTCGCACGGTGGCTCGCCGCGGGCGGACTCGTCGCGGGGATCGCCGCACTCGCGGTCGTGCTCGTGCGCGGACGCCGCAGGGCCTGAGCCGCTCTCCGTGCCCCGGTCGCCGAGCGCGAACATCCCGCTCGGCGACCGGGGTGCCGGGCGCATCCGGCCACGGTGGCGAGCCCGCTGCAGGGCCGGCCGGCAGCCTTGCACAGGCTCGCGGGCGGGGGCACGGGCGCCATGCGAAGATGGATGCGCCATGCCGACCGACGCGCCTTCGAACCTGCCCCCGGTACTCCGCCCCGACGCGCCGCCGACCCACTCCCTCGCGGACCTCGCGGCGCGCTTCGCCGTCGACGTCCGCGGCGACGTCGCCGGCGCCACGCTCACGGGCATCACCCTCGCGACCGCCGATCTGCGGCCCGGCGACGTGTTCGTCGCGGTGCAGGGCGTCAACCGCCACGGCGCCGAATTCGCCGCGACGGCAGCCGAGAAGGGCGCCGTCGCCGTGGTGACGGATGCCGCCGGGGCCGACGTCGCCGCCGCGAGCGGGCTGCCCGTCGTGCTGGTCGAGAACCCGCGCGCGATCCTCGGCGAGCTGTCGGCGTGGGTGTACAGCACCGGTCGCGACGACGACCTCCCGACGCTCTTCGGAACCACGGGCACCAACGGCAAGACCAGCGTGTCGCACCTGCTCGAGGGCATCCTCGGCCAGCTGGGCGTGACGACGGGGCTGTCATCCACCGCCGAGCGGCACATCGCCGGACAGGTGGTCGTGTCGCGGCTGACGACGCCCGAGGCGTACGAGATGCACGCGCTCCTTGCCCTGATGCGCGAACGGGGCGTCGAAGCCGTCGCCGTCGAGGTGAGCGCGCAGGCGCTCAGCCGCCGCCGCGTCGACGGCATCGTGTTCGACGTCGCCGGCTTCACCAACCTCACGCACGACCACCTCGACGACTACGCCGACATGCGCGAGTACTTCGAGGCGAAGCTGCCGCTGTTCCGTCCCGACCGCGCGCGCCGCGCCGTCGTCTGCATCGACTCCGAGCCCGGCGCCGAGGTCGTGGCGCGCAGCGAGGTGCCGACCGTCACGGTCGGCACGCCCGCGCTCGCCTCGGACGCGGATGCCGCAGCCGCCGCGGACTGGGTCGTCGACATCCTCGACGAGCGGCAGGTCGGCACCGAGTTCCGCCTCACCGCCCGGGACGGGCGCTCGCTGACGACCCTCGTCCCCGTGATCGGGCGGCACATGGCGGCCAACGCCGGCCTCGCGATCGTCATGATCCTCGAGGGCGGCTACACGTGGGAGCGCCTGGTCGACGCGCTCGACGGCGGCCGCATCGACGCCTACCTCCCCGGGCGCACCGAACTCGTCTCGGGCGAGACGGGACCGGCCGTCTACGTGGACTTCGGTCACTCTCCCGACGCCTTCGAGAAGACGCTGTCCGCGGTCCGCAGGGTGACACCGGGCAAGGTCGTCATGCTGTTCGGCGCCGACGGCGACCGCGACGCCACGAAGCGGCACGACATGGGCCGCACCGGCGTCGAGGGCAGCGACATCCTCGTCATCACCGACCACCACCCGCGCCACGAGGACCCCGACTCGATCCGGGCCACCCTCGTCGAGGGCGCGCGCCGGGCGCAGCCGGATGCCGAGATCCACGAGTTCTCCCCGCCCGAGCGCGCGATCATCGAGGCCGTCGCGCTCGTCGGCGACGGCGACGCCATCCTCTGGGCCGGTCCCGGGCACCAGGACTATCGCGACATCCGCGGTGTCCGCACGCCGTACTCGGCGCGCGAGCTCGCCCGTCGCGCCCTGCGCGAGGCCGGCTGGCCCGTGCCCGAGCCGCACTGGCCGGTGCCGTATCCGGAGCACGAGACTCCGGCATCCGACCCGCTGCGGCACCTCGTGCGCTGCGGGGTCAGTTCACTTGCGCTGAATGTACGCCCTTAGGCGGTTTCAGCGTACGTTCAGCGCAAGTGAAACCATTCAGCGCTGCGCGAGGGGACGGCGAGCGGGATCAGGATGCCGCGGCGATCGCCTTGTCGGCGGCGCGGCGCGCCCAGTCCTCGGCGTCGGCCAGCGCCGCGCGCGTCAGCGCGTCGGGCGCGTCGTGCGCATCGACCACGCGGTCGATGACGTCGATGATCCCGAGGAAGCTCAGACGGCGCTCGTGGAACGCGTCCACCGCCTGCTCGTTCGCGGCGTTGAACACCGCCGGGTAGGTGCCTGCTGCGCGGCCGACCTGCTTGGCGAGCCGCACCGCGGGGAACGCTGCATCGTCGAGCGGCTCGAACGTCCAGGACGTCGCCGTCGTCCAGTCGAGCGGGCGCCCGACGCCGGCGATGCGGTTAGGCCAGTCGAGCCCGAGCGAGATCGGAAGGCGCATGTCGGGCGGCGATGCCTGCGCGATGGTCGACCCGTCGACGAACTCGACCATCGAGTGGACGATCGACTGGGGGTGCACGACGACGTCGATCTCGGCGTAGGGCACGCCGAAGAGCAGATGCGCCTCGATCACCTCGAGGCCCTTGTTGACGAGCGTCGCCGAGTTGGTGGTGACCACTCGCCCCATATCCCACGTGGGATGCGCGAGCGCCTCGGCCGGTGTGACCCTTTCAAGGGACTCCCGGCTGCGCCCACGGAACGGGCCACCGGATGCCGTCAGCACGAGCCGACGGACCTCGCTCCGCTCTCCCGAGCGGAGCGCCTGCGCGATCGCCGAATGCTCGGAGTCCACGGGCACGATCTGTCCCGGACGCGCGAGCGCGGTGACCAGATCGCCCCCGACGATCAGGGACTCCTTGTTCGCGAGCGCCAGCGTGCGGCCCGTCTCGAGGGCCGCGAGTGTCGGACCGAGTCCGACGGAGCCGGTGATGCCGTTGAGCACGACGTCGGCCTCGACGTCGCGGACGAGCTGCTCGGCCTCGACGGCGCCGAGCGCAGTGCTCTCGACGCCGAACTCGGCGGCCTGCGCGTCGAGGGCGGCGCGATCCGAGCCCGCTGCGAGCCCCACCACCTCGAACCGCCGCGGGTTGGCCCGCACGACGTCGAGCGCCTGCGTGCCGATGGAGCCGGTCGAGCCGAGGATCAGGACGCGCCGCATCCGGCCAGCCTAGCGGCGGGCCGGATGCGGCCGCGTGCTACTCGGCGGCAGCGGCGCGCTGCACGCCCAGGATGTCGACGACGAAGACGAGGGTCTCGCCCGTGAGGTCCTCGTCGTTGATCTCGCCCTCGCCGTAGCCGAACGCGGGCGGGATCACCACGAGCACCTGCGAGCCCACCGTCTGGCCCTCCAGCGCCTGCTGGAAGCCCTGGACGACGCCGGTCGTCTGGAACTGCGAGGGGGCTCCCCGGCTCCAGCTGGAGTCGAACTCCGAGCCGTCCGACCACTTCACACCGCTGTACTGCACGAACACGGTGTCGCCCGACTCGACGGTCGCGCCGTCGCCGAGCTTGAGCTCGGCGATCTCCACCTCGGTCGGCGGGTCCTGGTCGGGAATGGTGATGGCGGGCGCCCCGTCATCGTCGAGTTCGACCTCCGGCATCCCCGCCACCGGGTCCTGATCCGCGCCGGTGGCGACGGTCGGCAGCTCGCCCACCGACTGCGCGACGACGACGGCATTGGCAGCGCCCTCGCCCAGCATCGAGCCGGGAATGGTGAAGGCCGTGGCCGAACCGAGCGGCGTGCAGAGCACGCTGCTGCCGAAGATGCTGCTGCCGTCGACGATGATCGGGATGAGACCCGAATCGTCCGGGGTGGTCGTCGCCGAATCGAGCAGGACCTCGCCGGTGGTGGGGTCGATGACGAGGTACTGCCCGGAGACGAGCTGCCCGATCGCGAGGTCGTCACCGTCAGCGTCCGCGGCGATCGTGCGCTGCAGATCGGCGAACTCGAGATCGGCGGGCACCTCCGCGGTGAGCTCGGGAGCAGCCCCCGACACGGTGATCGCGTCGGAATCGGCACCAGGCTGCGGATCGAGGCCGCAATCCGACGCGGCGCTGGAGGACGGCGTGGGGCTGGCGTCGGGCTCGGCCGAGCCGGAGCAGCCGGCCAGCAGGAGTGCCGACATCGCGGCGACGGACAGGGCGGCGAGCGGGCGAATGCGCACGGAACAACCTCGAGACGTGGAAGGGAAGCCTCCATCTTTTCGCATCTTTGCTCTGTTCGCGCTGGGAAAGGGCTATGCCGATACCGGAATGCAATCGGGAGTACCCTCGACGGGTGACTTCCGACCTCGTGCCCGGCGCCGACGACACCGCCGACGAGACCGTCGAAACTCCCGACCCGCCGGCCGCGCCCGCTCGGCGCATGGGCTTCACGTACGCGTTGGGACGCCAGATCATCCGGCCCCTCGCCCGTGTGATCTATCGCCCGCGCGTGGAGGGCAAGGCCAACGTCCCGAAGTCCGGGCCGGTCATCTTCGCGAGCAACCACCTGTCGTTCATCGACTCGATCGCGATCCCGGTGGCGGCTCCTCGACCCGTTCACTTCCTCGCCAAGGCGAGCTACTTCGACAGCCCGGCATCGCGCTGGTTCTTCACCGCGATCGGCGCCATCCCGGTCCAGCGCGGCGCCGGACAGGCAGCGCTCGACGCCCTCGATCAGCAGCGCACGCTGCTCGAGGAGGGAAGCACTGTCGCGCTCTACCCCGAGGGCACGCGCTCGCTCGACGGCCGCCTGTACAAAGGCCGCACGGGCGTCGCGTTCCTCGCGCTGCAGACCGGTGCGCCGGTCGTCCCCGTGGGTCTCATCGGCACCGACGACGTGATGCCCGTCGGCGCGAAGATGCCCTCGCTCACGCACCGTGTCACCGTCAAGTTCGGCGAGCCCCTTGATCTCGCGCACCACGGTCCGGCGTCATCGGGCAAGGCGCGCCGGCTCGCCACCGACGAGATCATGGCCGCGATCCACGCGCTGTCGGGACAGGAGCTCGCGAACGCCTACAACGAGGTGCCCGCGCAGAACCCGATCGACCGCATCAAGCAAGTCCTCCCCCACGAGCGCCGCTGACGCCGCCACGGTGCCCTGTCCCCTCACGGAGCTGAGGTGGATGCCGGGGCCGGCGGAATCAGGCAGGGGCGACGACGATCGTCGGCTCGTGGTGAACCGGGAAATTCACCGAGTTCGCGATGAAGCACCACTCCCGCGCCTGCGCATGCGCGGCGGTCGCGGCATCCGCCATCGACGCTTCCGCGACGGTCACGCGCGGCCGGAGCACGACCTCGCGGAAGGCACCGCCGCCTCGCCCGTCCTCGACCATCAGCCCGGAGGCGTCGTCCTCGTAGCCGACGACAACGACTCCCGCCTGCACGCACGCGTGGAGGTACGACAGCAGGTGGCACTCGCTGAGGGCTGAGAGCAGCAGGTCCTCGGGATTCCACCGCGACGGATCTCCGCGGAACGGCTTGTCCGACGACGCCAGCAGCGCGGGCTTGCCGTCGATCTCGAGCGTCACGGCCCGGTCGTAGTCCCGGTACCCGGAGGTGCCCGTGCCGCGGTCACCCGTCCATGTCGTCCGGACGGAGTATCGATGCTCGCCCCACATGAGCACAGTCTGTCATGCGAGGCGACGCCCGCTCCGGCGGTAGGCTGGCTGGGTGCCGCAGACCTTCGCCGCAGCCGACGCCGTCGAACTCGCCGTTGTCGAACGCAGCGGATTCGTCGAGTCGCGGCACGCCGGCATCGCCCTCGTGCTCGCCGCCGACGGCACGATCGCCCAGAAGCTGGGCGATCCGTCGTCGCTGATCCTCCCCCGTTCCAGTCTCAAGCCGCTCCAGGCGCTGGCTTGCCTCTCCGCCGGCGCGCCCCTCGAAGGCGAGCGGCTCGGGCTGGCGACCGCGAGCCATGCCGGCACCGACCGCCACATCGCGGTCGTCCGCGACATCCTCGCGCTCGCCCAGCTCGGCGAGGAGGACCTCGGGTGTCCGGCCGCCTGGCCGAGCGACACCACGACTCGCGACGAGATGGTGCGCGAACTCGGCCAGCCCGCGCGCATCCGCATGAACTGCTCGGGCAAGCACGCGACGATGCTCCTCACGAGCGTCGTGAACGGCTGGGACACGGAGGGCTACCTCGCACCCGAGCATCCGGTGCAGATCCTCATCCGAGAGACGATCGAGCGGCTGATCGGCGAGAAGACCGCCGCCACTGCTGTCGACGGCTGCGGCGCTCCCGTCTACGCCATGACGCTCTTCGGGCTGGCACGCGCGATCCATCGCATCGGCAATTCGTCGACGACCTCGCCCTTCGCGCTGCACCGCAGCGCCGGCGCGCTGGTCGATGCGGTGCGGGCCGACCCGTGGACCATCGACGGTCCCGGCCGAGCTGACACGATCGTCATCGAACGACTCGGCGTCTTCGCCAAGGGCGGCGCTGAGGGAGTCATGGTCATGGTCGCTCCCGACGGCACCACGGTGGCGCTCAAGATGCTCGACGGCAGCGGCCGCGCCGCCACCGCCGTGGCACTTCGACTGCTGGAGCGCCACGGCGCGCTCGCGTCGTCCGACGTCGCCGACGCGCTGTCGAAGCTTCCGCTCGCCGTCACCGGCGGCGGGCAGGATGTCGGGGTCATCCGCCCCGCCTTCTAGAGGCGCTCCCACAAGGAGCCCGAGCGCTCCAATGGCGGAGCGGAAAGGATCACACGATGCGGATCAGCGTCCCCACCGAGGTGAAGAACAACGAGTACCGGGTCGCCCTCACTCCTGCAGGAGTGCACGATCTCGTGGCGTCCGGCCATGAGGTGTTCGTGCAGCGCGGCGCGGGCGAGGGTTCGTCGATGCCGGATGCCGAGTACGAGGCCGCCGGGGCGGTGCTGCTCGACGATGCTGCGGAGGTGTGGGCGCGCGCCGAGCTGCTCCTGAAGGTGAAGGAACCCATCGCGAGCGAGTACGGCTACTTCCGCGACGGCCTCGTGCTCTTCACGTACCTGCATCTGGCGGCCGACCGCCCCCTGACCGAGCGCCTGGTGGCGGACGGCGTGACGGCGATCGCCTACGAGACCGTGCAGCTTCCGGGCGGTGGGCTCCCGCTTCTCGCGCCCATGAGCGAGGTCGCGGGCCGGCTCGCGCCGACCGTCGGCGCCGCCACTCTGATGCGGTCCGCTGGTGGACTGGGCCTGTTGATGTCGGGCGTGCCGGGCACGCGACCGGCGACGGTGACCGTGATCGGCGGCGGTGTCGCCGGCGCGAACGCCGCAGTGATCGCTGTCGGCATGGGTGCCGACGTCACCGTCTTCGACACCAACGTGCAGCGGCTCCGATACCTCGACGACCACTTCCAGGGTCGCGTGAAGACGGCAGCGTCCAACCCGCTCGATCTCGACCGCGCGGTCGTCTCGTCGGACCTCGTCATCGGATCCGTACTGATTCCCGGCGCGAAAGCCCCGAAGCTCGTCACGAACGACATGGTGGCGCGCATGCGTCCCGGCTCGGTGCTCGTCGACATCGCGGTCGACCAGGGCGGCTGCTTCGAGGACACGCACCCGACGACGCACGCCGACCCGACGTTCCCGGTCCACGGGAGTATCTTCTACTGCGTCGCGAATATGCCCGGGGCCGTGCCGAACACGTCGACCTCGGCGCTCACGAACGCCACGCTCCCCTACATCCGTCAGATCGTCCGGCACGGCTGGCAGCAGGCGCTCCGATCGGATCCTGCCCTCGCTGCGGGGCTCAACACGGTGGGCGGGCGCATCGTGAACGCGGGCGTCGCGACCGCGCACGATCTCGAGCTCGCACCGCTGGACGCCGCGCTGGTCTGAACCAGGCCATCGAAGGCCCGGGTGCCTTGGCACCCGGGCCTTCCCGCATGTGCGTGAGGCTGCGGATGTCGGTCCGCCACGCGACACTGGTGCCATGACGGACGAACGCGAATGGACGGTGGCGGACCACCTGCGGGACGCCGATCCCGACGCCGTGCGTCTGTGGCACCGCATCGACGAGCTCATCACGTCGTTCGGCCCGGTCACGCATTCCGTCGCGAAGACGACGATCACGTTCCGCGGACCACGGCGAGGGTTCGCCGGCGCGCGGCCGGTGCGCCAAGGCGTGCGCGGCTACTTCGACCTCATGCGCGAACTGCCACCCGACCCGCGGATCCTCGGTGTCTCGCCGTACGGCCGCCGCCTGTTCGTGCACCAGTTCCACCTCGCCGACGAGAGCGAGTTCGACGAGACCGTCGCGTCGTGGCTGCGGGAGGCGTACGAGGTGGGCTGCGGAGCGCACCTCGGGCGGTGACGACGTCCTATCCGGTCGACGCCCTGCAGCACCGCGCGGCCGCACCGATGCTCAGGCGAGGCCGCCGTCGATCGACCGGGAGTAGTCGGCGGGGTCCTCGGGCACGAGCACCTCGGTGTCACGGTTGAGGCTCTCGCCGCGGAAGAACGGCTTCGAGCGCGGGAACGCGAACCACAGGAGCATGAGCAGCACGCCGAATGCGAGGGCGCCGATGCCCAGGACGAAGGTGCCGCCGATGCCGAGGAGGACGGTGTAGCCGTAGTCGACGTCGTACATGTCGATCGCCGACTGCACGAACGCGTACGTGAGCATGAGCGCGCCCAGCAGCGGGAACAGGAACCGGTAGAAGAAGTTCCGCGCCGACGTGAACAGCTCACGGCGGAAGTACCAGACGCAGGCGTACCCGGTGATCGCGTAGTAGAACGCGATGGCGAGCCCGAGCGAGAGGATGGAGTCCTGCAGGATGTTGTCGCTGATCAGCGTCATCCCGACGTAGTAGACGGACGCGACGATGCCCATGACGAGGGTGGAGAACGACGGCGTCTTGTAGCGCGGGTGCACCGAGGCGAACCGTCGGGGCAGCGCCTTGTACGCCGCCATCGCCAGCGTGCCGCGGGCGGTCGGCAGGATCGTCGTCTGCGTCGACGAGATCGCCGAGATCATGACCGCGACCACCAGCACCCAGCCGAGTGGGCCGAGAAGCCCGTCCTTGATGGCGAGGAAGAAGTCGTCGGCGTTCGCCTCGTTGCCCAGGCCCGTTCCGTCACTGCCGAGCCCTGCATACATCATCGCCGCGACGGTGACCCCGACGTAGGTGATCAGCAGGATGACGGTGGTCAGCAGCGCCGCCCGGCCGGGGATGCGCTTGGGGTCCTTGGTCTCCTCGTTGAGCGCGAGGCAGGTGTCCCAGCCCCAGTAGATGAAGAGGGCGAGCAGGATCGACTCGACGAAGCCGCCCCACTCGGTGAATGCGAACGGGTTGAACCAGGACCAGTCGAACGGGGTCGGGTCGGGGGCGGTGCCCGCGAAGAAGTGCCACAGCGCGGCGACGACGAAGATCGCCAGGGCGAGGTACTGGATGCCGAGCAGGATGTTCTGGATCCGCTCGCCGATCTCGACCCCGCGCCAGCTCACCCAGGTCATCGCCGCGATGAACACGACGCCGGTCGCCGTGACGAGCGGAACGTTGTCCGAGAGCAGGGCGTCCTCGGGGCTGCGCACGATCCCGTCGATCAGCGCCCAGAAGTAGATGCCGGCGATCTGCGCGAGGTTCGCGAGCACGACCATGCCGGCGACGGCGACGCCCCACCCGCCCATCCAGCCCACCCACGGGCCGAACGCCTTGGTGCCCCAGGTGAACGTCGTGCCGCAGTCGGGCACGTCGTTGTTGAGCTCGCGGTAGGCGAAGGCGATGAACAGCATCGGGATGAAGGCGATGACGAACGCGATGGGCGCCTGCGCCCCCACCGCGAGGACGACGAACCCGAGGGTCGCCACCAGGGAGTAGACCGGCGCGGTGGACGCGAGGCCGATGACGGTGGAGCCCCACAGCCCCAGCGTGCCGGCGGCGAGCCCTTTGCCCTCGGGCCGTTGCAGATCGATCGGGGTTGTAGCCACAGGGCGACGCTATGGCGTGCGGGAAGGGCCGGTCAATACACCGCTCCGACGGTTCGGCCGGACATCGCCGACGGGAAGGACAATGCGGACGGGGTCCGCTCCGGACGAGATCAGCCACGCACGCCCGGATCCCGGCTCGCAGTACGGCGGCACGCCGCGGAATCCGGCCAGCACGCGCAGCTCGGGTGCGCACGACGTGTCGACCACCAGGTCGTGGTCGCCGCGCACGTCCGCCAGCAGCCGCCAGTGCCGCTGCCAGTCGTCGGGCTCCCCCACGAGCACGACACGCCCTTCCGCCACGGCGGCCGGATCGTCCACATGGTCGTCGACCTCGCGCACACGCACGCCGTGGTCCTCCCAGGCGGCGAGGGCCTGCCGGCCGGCCGGCGACCGGCGGGCGACGACACCGGTGAGCCGCGCCGTCGGCATCCACCACGCGTCCGCCGGGTGGGGCTCCGCCGACGTCGCCCGCGCCAGGGCGACCTGTACCGCGCGCCCGTCGAGACGCCCCCGACCGGGAGGGGCCGAGCGGTCGAACGCCGACGGATCGCCGCCGGCCGCGGCATGGTCGACGCGAGTGGGATACGGCAGCACGAGTCGCCGTGCGAAGAGCTCGGCGACCCTCGACACCGGACCGGTCATGCGGTGCGCACCCGCCACGACGAGCACCCCGGCGCCCGCGGCACGGCGGACGAGGCTCTCCACACGCTCGAGGACGGCGTGCGCGTATTCCGGCGGCAGACGCAGCGCCACGGCGTCGAGGTCGTCGATGAGCACGGCAGTGCCTGCCGGTGGCAGCGCGTCGTGGAGGGCGGCGACGGCGTCCCACATGAGCTCGGGATGCGCCGGCACGCGGATGGTCGACTCCCGCGCCTGGGCCGCGATGACCTCGAGGACGTTGGAGACGCCGCTTCCCGGCCCGCCCAGCACGAGGATCGCCCGGTCGGCCGGGCCGACGGCCACCACCGGCTGCCGCTGACGCTCCGGTTCGTCCGCCAGCCCGAGGATCGCGACTCCCGCGCCTGGCGCGCTGCGCTCGGCGCTCGCACGGACGGCGAGCTCCTCGATCGACAACCGCACGGGCAGCTCCGGCAGCCAGGGGCGGCTGGGTGGCCGGTGCCCGGTCCGCAGCGCAGCGGCCGCGACGTCGTCGGCACCCGACAGCGCGATCCGTACCTGCTGTGGCGCCGTGTCGCCCGCACGACGCAGGAACGCGATTCCCCGGCCCGCGGCATCGCCGGGAAGCCGAGCCGCGTCGTCGGTGCCGAGCAGCGTCCGGCTGTCGGCGGGATCGGTCACACGCAGGCTGACCCGCAGCGGGCAGTTCGCGAGCAGGTTGTCGCGGATCACGCCCGCGGCGCGCTGCGTGCCCAGGATGAGGTGGATGCCCAGGGCCCGGCCCCGGGCGGCGATGTCGGCGAAGAGCCCGTGAAGTTCGGGATGATCCGCCAGCAGCGCGGCGAATTCGTCGACCACCACGACGAGCCGCGGGAGCCGCACGCGCGGATCCCCTACATCACGGGCCCCTGCTGCGGCGATGGCCGCCTCCCGGCGGCGGAGTTCGGCGCGGAGGCTCTCGATGGCGCGCCGCGCGCCCGAGCCGTCGAGATCGGTGATCACGCCGGTGACGTGGGGCACGCCGGCGAGGCCGTCGAAGGCGGTGCCGCCCTTGAAGTCGGCGAGCAGGAACGTCACCTCGTCGGTGGTCCGCGTCGCGCACAGCGCGAGGATCCATGTGATGAGCAGCTCGCTCTTGCCCGCGCCCGTCACGCCCGCGACCACGGCGTGGGGCCCGTCGGCAACGAGGTCGACGACAGCGGTCTGACCGCCGGCCACGCCGATCGCCGCGGGGAGTCCTCTCGTCGTCGCTGGCGCCGCTGCCAGCAGCGGCGCCAGCGCGAGGGGCTCGCCGCCGTCGCGCTGCAGGCCGAGGCTGCGCTCGGCCCGGGCGGTGAGGTCGCGGGCGATCTCCTCCGCCTGCTCCCGCGCGACAGCCTCGATCCCCACCGGCACCGCCTCGCCCGGCGTCGCCCTGCTCGAGGACGCGGGCGAGGTGACGACCAGGAGGGCCTGGCACCGCGGCGGCAGCGGCTCACCGGGCCGGCATCTGGCGATCACGACGTCCGCATCCGCCGGCACCAGCTCGCCCGGAGCGATCGCAGCGACCGCCAGTCCGCTCCGCGCGCCGCGGTGCGGCAGCGCCTCCATCCAGTCGAGACCCTCGCCGAGCGCGCCGACGATGCGCAGGTCGCCCGGTGGCAGCATCAGGCACAGCTGCAGCACCAGCGACCGCTGCACCGCGGCGGCGAGCGTTTCGCCCCCGACGATCGCGATCCCCGCGTCGAGAGGAAGGGTGACAGGCGCCCCGGCGACCCGAGCCGCACGACGACGCAGCTCTGCGGCATCCGGATCCCCGTCGCCACCGGTCACGCGCACGACGCTGGCGCGCTCGCCCGTGCCGACCACGATCGACGCGGCACGAGCACCCCGCCAGATGTCGTCGCGCGCGGCGAGGCGGGCGACGTCGGGATGCCGGCCCCACAGCTGGGCGCGCTCATGCGCATGGCGTGCGGCGACCGCCGATGCGACCTCGTCTCGGGCGCGGGCGGCGTCGGCGGACGCGCGCCTGCCGTCCTTCCGAGCTGCCCGGCGCGCATCGAGAACGGTCGCCGCCGCGATCACCGGCCCGAGCAGCGCGAACCAGAGCGTGAACACCGAGCCGGTGACCAGCCAGAGCGCCACGGCGCCGATGACCGGCACGACCGCCGCCACGAGGGGCAGCGGCGCACGCGCGGGCGGGCGCCACGCGGCGGGAAGGGTCAGCGGCTCGTCGTGGAGGATGCCCGCATCGAGGGGTGAGGGAGCGGTCGAGCGCATGGACCCAGTCCATCGGGCACGGGCCTGTCGTGGACGACGAGGACGGGGATCTGTGGATCCCCTGGCTCACTCCCCCGCTGGGGAGGAGTCGTCGTCCGACGATCCATCGTCGGAGGAAGCCTCCGCAGGATGGCCGACGTCGAGCACGATGACCGTGATGTTGTCGCGCCCGCCGTTCTCGAGTGCGGCCTCGAGCATCGCCGATGCGGCGTCGGCGGGATCCGCGTTCTCGTCGAGGAAGTGACGGATGCCGTAGTCGGTCAGCTCTTTGGTCAACCCGTCCGAGCAGATGACGAAGCGATCCCCCTCCGCCACGTCCAGCCGGACGTAGTCGGGCGTGACGCCCTCGCTCGGGCCGACGGCGCGTGTGATGACGTTGCCGTAGGGGTGGTTCTCGGCCTCTTCGGGGCTGAGGCGGCCGGCGGCGACCAGCTCCTGCACGACCGAGTGGTCGGTCGTGATCTGCACGATCGCGCCGTCGCGCAGCAGGTACACCCGCGAGTCCCCGATGTTGAGCGTCACCCAATGCGCCGCGTCGCCCGTCGTGTCGAGGAACACGCCGGTGACCGTGGTGCCGGTGCCGTCGTCGGTGGCCTCGGGGTGCGACGCGATGTCCTTGACCGCGCGCGCCAGCGCCTTCTCGATCGTCTTCGTCGACACATGGCCGGTGTCGGCGACCGCGCGGAGGCGTTCGATGGTGCTCGCGCTGGCGATCTCACCGCCGACGTGTCCGCCCATGCCGTCCGCGACGACGAAGAGCGGATACGAGGCGAACATCGCGTCCTGGTTCACCTCGCGGCGGCGACCGGTGTCGGTCACGGCGGCCCACGAGAGCTCCAGCACGCCGCCAGGCACCGGAACGGCGAGAGACTCGGTGGAAAGCTCCGGCACGCCGTGTCCTCCCCGTCCGCTGCACGGTGACCCTTCGCCCCGCGTCCTCACATACTAGTGGGTTACTCCACGGCGTCCTCGGACTCGGCGAGCGCTTCCACCACGATCTGCGCCGTGGTCGGCGGGGCCGCCAGAGGCACGGTCGACACCGGCACCAGGTCCTCATCTTCCGCCGCGCCTTCGAACTGGGCGTTGTACAGCCGCCAGTAGGCGCCCTTCGCCGCCAGCAGCTCGTTGTGGGATCCCTGCTCGACGATCGCGCCGTCCTCCATCACGAGGATGAGGTCGGCATCCCGGATCGTCGAGAGCCGGTGGGCGATGACGAAGGCCGTGCGGTCCTCGCGGAGTCGCGACATCGCACGCTGGATCAGCAGCTCGGTGCGGGTGTCGACCGACGAGGTCGCCTCATCGAGGATGAGGATGCGCGGATCGGCCAGGAACGCGCGCGCGATGGTGATGAGCTGCCGCTCCCCCACGCTCAGGCTCGTCGCCTCGTCGTCGAGCACCGTGTCGTAGCCCTCGGGCAGCGCGTGCACGAAGCGGTCGACATAGGCGGCCGTCGCCGCGGCGACGATCTCCTCCTCCGAGGCCTCGGGGCGTCCGTAGGCGATGTTCTCGCGGATGGTGCCCGAGAAGAGCCACGTGTCCTGCAGCACCATGCCCGTGCGCGCACGCAGGTCGTCGCGCGTCATGCGGCGGGTGTCGACGCCGTCGAGCGTGATGGATCCCGAATCGACGTCGTAGAAGCGCATGATGAGGTTCACGAGGGTCGTCTTGCCGGCACCGGTCGGGCCGACGATCGCAACCGTGCTCCCCGGCCGTGCGGCGAGAGTCAGGCCGTCGATGAGCGGCTTGTCGGCGACGTAGCGGAACGAGACGTCTTCGAACTCGAGGCGGCTGGCCGCTTCGGGCGCCGTCTCGGCGGGGTCGTCATCGGGCGTCTGCTCGTCTTCGTCGAGCAGTTCGAACACCCGCTCGGCGCTCGCGACGCCGGACTGCAGCAGGTTCGCCATGGAGCCGAGCTGGCTGAGCGGCTGCGTGAACTGGCGCGAGTACTGGATGAACGCCTGGACGTCGCCGATCGACAGCAGTCCTGCGGCCACCTGCAGGCCGCCGACGACGGCGATCGCGACGTACACGAGGTTGCCGATGAACATCATGGCGGGCATGATCACGCCCGACAGGAACTGCGCGCCGAAGCTGTTGCGGTACAGCTCCTCGTTCTCGGTACGGAAGTCGGACTCGACCTCCTTCTGGTGGCCGAACACCTTCACGATCGAGTGGCCCGAGAACGTCTCCTCGACGCGGGCGTTGAGCACGCCGGTCGTCTTCCACTGCTGCACGAAGAGCTTCTGCGAGCGTCGGGCGACGAGCACCGTGATGAGGATCGTCAGCGGGATCGTGACCAGGGCGATGACGGCCAGCAGCGGCGAGATGATGAACATCATCGTCAGCACGCCGATCACGGTCAGCAGCGAGATGACGACCTGCGACAGCGTCTGCTGCATCGTCTGCCCGATGTTGTCGACGTCGTTCGTCACGCGGCTGAGCAGCTCGCCGCGCTGCACGCGGTCGAAGTACGACAGCGGCAGGCGGTGCACCTTGTCTTCGACCTGCAGGCGCAGGCGATGCATCGAGCGCTGCACCACCCCGTTGAGGATGCGCGCCTGGAGCCATCCGAAGATGCTCGAGAAGACGTAGACGGCGAGCACGAGCGCGAGGATGCGCGCCAGCTGATCGAAGTCGATGCCGGCGCCCGGGACGAAGTCCATCGCGGCGATCATGTTCGCCTGGTCCTGGTTGCCCGAGGCCGCGAGCTGATCGACCACCTGCTGCTGGGTCGCCCCCTCCGGCACCTGCAGCGAGATGAAGCCGGCGAAGACGACGTTGGTGCCCTCGCCGAGCAGCTTCGGGCCGATCACCGACAGGGTGACCGACAGGATGCTGAACACGAGCACGACGATGAGCCGCGGCATCTCCGAGCGCAGGGTGCCGAGAAGACGCTTGGCGCTCGGGCCGAAGTTGTCGGCCTTCGCCGCCGGTGCGCCGGCGCCGCCGAAGGGACCGCCGCGCGGCCCGACCGGAGCCGGCCGAGAGTTCTGCGCGCTGCTCATGCTGCCGCCTCCGCCGCGAGCTGGGATTCGACGATCTCGCGGTACGTGTCGCACGTCTCGACGAGGTCGTCGTGCCGGCCGATGCCGACGATGCGTCCGTGGTCGAGCACGAGGATCTGATCGGCGTGCTGGATGGTCGACACGCGCTGCGCGACGACGAGCCTGGTCGCGTCGGGCAGGTGCGTGTCCAGCGCTCGCCGGAGTTCGGCATCCGTCCGCAGATCGAGGGCTGAGAAGGAGTCGTCGAAGATGTAGGCCTCGGGGCGTTTCACGAGGGCTCGCGCTATCGCGAGCCGCTGCCGCTGCCCGCCCGAGACGTTCGAGCCGCCCTGAGCGATCTGCGCCTCGAGGCCGTCGGGCATCGCCCGGACGAAGTCGGCCGCCTGGGCGAGCTCGAGCGCGTTCCACAGCTGCTCGTCGGTCGCGTCATGGTCGCCGTAGCGCAGGTTCGACGCGATGGTGCCCGAGAACAGGAAGGCGCGCTGCGGCACGAGTCCGACGCGCGTCCACAGCTCGTCGGGGTCGTAGTCGCGCACATCGACGCCGTCGATGCGGACGCTGCCCGCCGTGACGTCGAACAGGCGCGGTACGAGACTGATCAGGGTCGTCTTGCCCGCACCGGTCGAGCCGATGACCGCCGTCGTCGTGCCGGGCTCGATCGTGAACGTCAGATCGTGCAGGACCGCGTCCTCGGCGCCCGGATAGGCGAAGTCGACGTGGTCGAACTCGATCCGTCCTTCGGGAGCGGGAGCCGATGCCGCCACCGCCGGTGCCGACACCGAGGGCTCGGCCTCGAGCACCTCGCCGATGCGGTTCGCGCAGACGGCGGCACGCGGGATCATGACGAACATGAACGTCGCCATCATGACGCCCATGAGGATCTGCATCAGGTAGGTGAGGAAGGCGAACAGCGTGCCGATCTGCACGCCGCTGTTCTGCACCTGGAAGGCGCCGAACCAGATGACCGCGACGCTCGAGAGGTTCATGACCAGCATGACGGCGGGGAACATCAGGGCCATCAGGTTGCCGGCGCGCAGCGCCGTGTCCTTGACGTCGTCGCTGGCGCGCTCGAAACGCGCACGCTCCTGACGCTCGCGCACGAACGCGCGCACCACGCGGATGCCGGTGAGCTGCTCGCGCATGATCTGGTTCACGCGGTCGATCCGCTTCTGCATCTGGGTGAACGCGGGCACCATGCGCCACACGATCAGCCCGACGATGATGAGCAGCACCGGGATCGCCACCGCCATCAGCCACGACAGGCCGACGTCCTGGCTGACCGCCAGGATCACGCCGCCGGCCGCGAGCATCGGCGCGGAGATCATCAGCGTCGCCGAGACCTGCACGAGCATCTGCACCTGCTGCACGTCGTTGGTGTTGCGGGTGATGAGCGACGGCGCGCCGAACTGCCCCACCTCGCGCTGCGAGAACGCGACGACGCGATGGAAGAGATCGCCGCGCAGGTCGCGGCCCATCCCCATCGCCAGCCGCGAGCCGAAGTACACCGCGATGATCGCGCACACGACCTGCACCAGGCTGACGATCAGCATGAAGCCGCCGGTCGACCAGATGTAGGGGATGTCGCCGGTCACGACGCCGTTGTCGATGATGTCGGCGTTGAGCGTCGGCAGCCACAGCGACGCGATCGACTGCGCGAGCTGGAACACGACGACGGCCACGATGAGCGGCCATGCCGGGCTGAGATACCGAACCAGGAGCTTCCCGAGCACGACGGTCCTTTCGGCGCGGAACCCGTCCGCTCCCGCGGACCGCGCACGAGAAGTGACGCTACGCCTGCGCTCGCCGCGGCGACAAGCCGTGGCGTACGCCGTGGGCGAACTCGCCCTCGGGCGTGTGCGACAGCCGTCAGGCCGCGGTCTCCGGCGGTGGGAACAGGCCGTCGATGGTCGCGAGATCGGCCCCCGAAGGCGTCCACGCCGATGCCGCCGCCGCGTTCGCCCGGACCTGCTCGGGTGTCGTCGCACCGGCGATGACGCTCGAGAGCGCGGGGTGCGACAGCAGCCATCCGAAGGTGGCCTCGAGCATGGTGATGCCCCGCTCGTCGCAGAACGCCTGGAAGGCCTCGAGGGCGTCCCACGGCGCGTCGTCGTAGATGTGCCGGCGCTGCCGGATGATGCGCGTGTCGGCGGGCGCGGCATCCCGGGTGAACTTCCCGGTGAGCAGTCCGTTGTGCAGCGGGAAGTACGGGAAGAAGCCGAGGCGGTAGCGCTCGACGGCCCGCAGCACGTTCCGCTCGGCGCCGCGCGAGAGCAGGCTGTACTGGTTCTGCGACGAGACGAACGGCACGCCGTGGCGCATGAGGGCGGTGAAGTGCGCGTCGGCGATCTGCCACCCCGAGAAGTTCGAGTGCCCGATGTAGCGCACCTTCCCCTCGCGCACCAGGTCAGCCAGTGCGTCGAGCGTCTCTTCGATGGGCGTGTCGTTGTCGGGCACGTGCAGCTGGTACAGATCGATCCAGTCCGTCTGCAGGCGCGTGAGGGATGCCTCCACCGCGCGTCGCACGTACGACCGCGAGCCCTTGGCGCCCGACGGCGGATACCCCATGTCGCGGCCGGGGTGCCCGAACTTGGTGGCCAGCGTCACCTGATCGCGACGCCCGCGGAGCGCCTCGCCCATGAGCGTCTCGGACTGACCCGGCTCGCCGCCGTACATGTCGGCCGTGTCGAGGAACGTCACACCCGCGTCGATCGCGGCATCCAGCACCGCGCGCGTGCCCTCGAGGGTCTCGGTGCGCGTGCCTTCGCGGCCGAAGTTGTTGCAGCCGAGGCCGACAGCGGAGACGAGCAGGCCGGACGCGCCGACGCGCCGCAGGGGAACAGTGGAGGTCATACGTCCACGTTATCCCCGCTCGCGGATGCTGCTCGCCGCTGTCGGCGTCGCCAGCTCGCCGGCGCATCCACAGCGTGCGCGGCCGCGCCCTCACGCGCACGACAGCCCCTCGCCGTGCGACGAGGGGCTGCCGGAAGTGCCTACTGCTTCGGGCCCTCCGGGGCAGGCGGCTCGGTCGCCGGCGGCTCAGGTGCCGAGGGCTCCTCGGGTGCCGACGCCGGCGAC